>DASVTM010000478.1:0-4300 GCA_036387575.1 Brevundimonas sp. | reverse complement strand
CGACGGCCGTCGTCTGGCCGAGGCCTTCGTTGGTCGTCTGGAACACGGCTTCATAGGTCAGGGTGCCGGAGCGCGACACAATGCCGACCGAGCCCTTTTTGAAGATGGAGCCCGGCATGATGCCGATCTTGCACTCGTCCGGGGTCAGGATGCCGGGGCAGTTCGGGCCCAGCAGGCGCGACTTGGAACCTTCGAGGTGACGCTTGACCTTGACCATGTCCAGCACCGGGATGCCTTCGGTGATGCAGGTGATGAAGGGAATCTCGGCGTCGATCGCTTCGATGATCGCGGCGGCGGCGCCCGACGGCGGGACGTAGATCACCGAGGCGTCAGCGCCCGTGGCGTCCTTGGCTTCGGCGACCGACGCGTAGATCGGCAGGCTTTCGCCGTGCGATCCGGTCCAGTTTGTGCCGCCCTTGGTCGGGTGGACGCCGGCGACCATTTGCGTGCCGTGATAGGCCAGCGCCTGTTCGGTGTGGAAGCCGCCGGTCTTGCCGGTC
Organism: Brevundimonas sp.; assembly: GCA_036387575.1. Taxonomy (GTDB): domain Bacteria; phylum Pseudomonadota; class Alphaproteobacteria; order Caulobacterales; family Caulobacteraceae; genus Brevundimonas. Next base: position 3,800 of record DASVTM010000478.1, on the reverse strand, counting down.
AGGCCCTGAACGATGATCTTGGTGTTTTTGTTTACGAGAATGGACATGAGGCTCGCTTCTTTGGGTTAGGCGGGAAGGAAAGGGTTTTCGACGCGGACCGACCCGTAGGTCTGACCGTGGTTGAGATCTTCGGAGTAGAGGATTTTCGCACCGAGCCGTTCGGCGGCGGCGATGATTGCTCCATCCCAGTAGGATAGTTGATAGCGCCGGGCGTGCTCGATACCGCCTCGGATCACCGAATAGTCCACCGGCTGGAACGCCTTCTTGGACAGTCGGAACACCCACTCCTTGGCCTCATCGGCAGTAAGAGGGGTGGAGCCCTTGCGCTGGGCGTTGACGTAGAACTCAGCCAGCACTTGGCCCGAAGTACCAAAACGGGTCGTCAACAGCTCAATAGCTCGCTCGTTCTTGGCCGGGTCATCGACAGAACCCATGGCGGCATAGAGCAGGACGTTAGTATCCAGAAAAACCTCAGTACTCGCGATCAAACCGAGGTTCTCCGCTGTAGGTCTCTTCGCGGCTGAAGCGCCATTCGCCCATACGGCCTTTGCTCTCGCGGGCCAATTTAAGCAGCGCCTCGGTGGCTTCGTCGTGTTGGCTTTCCTGCTCCACAAGTCGGGCCAGAAAGCCGCGCACCATCTCGTTGACGCTGGTCCGCTTCATGGCGGCCAGAACACGAACCTTGTCGAGCAGGTCGTCGTCTATGGCGAGGGTGAGGTTGCGGGTCATGAATCTACACGGGTTATGTGTAGCACATAGCCTGTGGCTGCACGTCAGTCGAGGCGCGGAAGGAAATAGATCAGTGTCGAACCCCGACCTGAGCGGTCTATGCCAAGCATCCGCATCTGGCCTGTCTCAGCCATGGCGACGAACTGGGCGTCACCGAGACTGCGCGCGGGCGCTCGACCTTCGGGCGTCTGCAGCCAGGCATAGGCGTCGAGTCCCCCACCGCGCACCGGGGGGAAGTTCATCAGCTCGCGCAACCGGCGTTCCAGAGCGCGGTGATCGGTTGGTCTGGCGGTGACACCACAAAATTCGAGCACCACCGTCTTGCCGCCGATCTCGCGGGTGATCCTGCCAGTTACGACGAATGCGACATCGGTCGCGTTCGATTTCATGAAACCGGTGGTCTCGCTGCTGTTGCGTATGCGGGGAAGCATCGAAGCGGGGACCGGCGAAAAACCGGCTTCTGCCGCCAGCGCGGCCGCCCGGCTTCGGTCACCCTGAGCTCTGGTGCACACCGTGTTCAGGGTTGCGATCAGATCGATGGGCTCGGGCAGCGCTGGGGTCTGAGCCCAGACAGGCCAAGCTGCCAACACCAGGACGGACAATGCCGCTGCGACTCGAATAACTCGTTGAGCGACCATGGCTGCTATGTTCAGCAGGGTTGCGGCTGAGTCAATGTTCTACCCCGGCGAGCGCCGAGGTAACTCTGGCGGCCTCAGCGCGGCGGACGGATTGCTGTCAGGGTCGTGTGGCCGTCGGCATTCGCAGTCTGGATGAACGTCAGGTCGCGCGCCGCGAAGGCCTCGGCCGAGGGCGCGAAAACGTGGAGTCCGCTGTCGCCGACCGCGCCGAAATGGGGTCCGAGCCCGGCGGCGAGGGCCGCTTCCACGTTTACGATCTCAGGCTTTTTCAACATACAGACGACCCGGCCCTGTTGCACACCGGTGATCAATGTCGTCGTTGGATCATCCAGTCGGGACCAGATGAACAGGTCCCCGGTTCGGGCAGGGGTGTTCCAGCCGCCTCGTTCTATGACCGTGGCGGCAACGCGATTGGCGTCACCGGCCGTAGCAAGGCACAGGGCGCGAAACTCCCCGATCGCATCGGCGGGTGCAGTCGCTTGCAAGGCCGCCGACAGGATCAGGGAGATCAGCACCTCTAGCCGACCGCCGCGACGATCTTCTGGGCGGCGTCGTCGAGGTCGTCCGCCGCCGTGATGGCGAGGCCGGACTCGTTGAGGATTTTCTTGCCCAGTTCGGCGTTGGTGCCTTCAAGGCGGACGACGAGCGGAACCTTGAGGCCCACTTCCTTTACGGCCGCGACCACGCCTTCGGCGATGACGTCACACTTCATGATGCCGCCGAAGATGTTGACCAGGATGCCCTGGACGTTGGGGTCGGCGGTGATGATCTTGAACGCCGCCGCGACCTTGTCCTTGCCGGCGCCGCCGCCGACGTCGCAGAAGTTGGCAGGCTCTTTGCCGTACAGCTTGATGATGTCCATCGTCGCCATGGCGAGGCCGGCGCCATTGACCATGCAGCCGATATTGCCGTCGAGCGAGACGTAGGCGAGGTCCCACTTGGAGGCTTCGATTTCCTTGGCGTCTTCCTCGGTTTCGTCGCGCAGGGCCTTCATGTCGTCATGACGGAACAGGGCGTTGCCGTCGAACGAGACCTTGGCGTCGAGGACGCGCAGGTGGCCGTCCTTCATGACGATGAGCGGGTTCACCTCCAGCATGTCCATGTCCTTCTCGACGAAGGCTTTGTACAGGATGGGGAACAGCGTCTTGCCGTCTTCGGCGGCGTCGCCGGTCAGGCCGTAGGCGGAGTTGATGGCGGCCACGTCAGCCTCGGTCACGCCTGTTTCCGGGTCGATGACGATGGTCTGGATCTTGTCGGGCGTGTCGTGAGCGACGGCTTCGATGTCCATGCCGCCTTCGGTCGAGACGACGTAGGCGATACGGCCGTGAGCGCGGTCGACCAGCAGCGAACAATACAGCTCACGTTCGATGTCGGCGCCATCTTCGATATAGAGGCGGTTGACCTGTTTGCCAGCGTCGCCCGTCTGGGCGGTGACCAGCGTGTTGCCGAGCATTTCCTTTGCGTGAGAGACGGCTTCCTCGACCGAGAAGGCCAGGCGAACGCCGCCCTTGGCGTCAGGGCCGAGTTCCTTGAACTTGCCCTTGCCGCGCCCGCCGGCATGGATCTGCGACTTCACGACATAGAGCGGACCCGGCAGGGACTTTGCAGCGGCCTCGACCTGATCGACCGAGGTGACGGCGACGCCCTCGGCGACCGGCGCGCCAAAGCTCTTGAGGACCTGCTTGGCCTGATATTCGTGAATGTTCATGGATCCGACGTCCTGTGGCGAGTGTGGCCTTGGGGAAGAGTTGGCCGCGCTTATAGGCGTCGCCCGTTCGCACGTGCAACCGTCTGTGATCGACAGTTAGGCTATGGATCGGGTCCGCAGCCGCATCAGTCGACCCAATCCTTCTTCAGCGTGCGCGACGCTCCGAACAGCAGGGCCGAGGCCAGAAGGTAGAAGCCCATGCCGGTATAGATCGACCAGCGCAGGCTTTCGGCGCCGAAGGTCGGAGCCAGCAGGTCGCTCATCCAGCCGAAATAGAAGAAGCCGACGGCGATCCCCAGCAGGTTGTTGAACAGCAGGAAGATGGCCGAAGCGGTCGAGCGCATGGGCGCCGGAGCGATATGCTGGACCGCCGCCGTGATCGGACCCAGCCATGCCAGGTTCAGACCCGTCGGGATCAGGAAGATCAGGAAGGCGAGGATCAGCTGCTGAGCGTTCGATCCGCCGCCCGGCAACACCAGACCGATCAGCCAGGGCGAGTTCATCGCCGCCAGGAAGCAGGGCGCAGAGATGATGAAGGCGATGGCCGGGGTCAGCGGATAGGCGCCCTTGCCGCGCTTGGCCAGCTTGTCGGCGATAGACCCGCCGAGCCAGATGCCCAGCAGACCGCCGATCAAGGCGATGCCGGAATAGTACCAGCTTGTCTGGGCCAGCGTCAGGTCGAAGCTGCGCATGAAGAACAGCGGCAACCAGCCGGCGACGCCGTA
>DASVTM010000477.1:0-2967 GCA_036387575.1 Brevundimonas sp. | reverse complement strand
CGTCGCGGTCCATTCCAGACCCGAATCCTGCCGGTGCATGGCGACCAGGGCGACGCCTTGGCGATCGTAGTTTGGATCGCCCTGGACGACAGTCTCGACGCCGAGCCGCAGGCCGTTCGTCCCGACGCCGCGGGTCACACGGCCCCGAACGAAATATTCCTCCATATCGACGCCGTAGGTCGCGAAACCTCCGACCTCCCAGTCCTGTATCCGTCGCACACCGTCTGCGGCGATCAGCGCGTCCCATCGTCCGCCACGCCGCCCGTTGCCTGGATCGTCCGGTTCCAGGTCCGTATCGGTGAAGCGCGCACCTCCCCCGACGTTGAGATACCCCCAAGCGCCCGACGTCTGGCGCAGGAGCACGACCTCAGCCTGGCCGTACTTCGACTCGACCTCCACGCTGGAACTTCGGTAGTCGTAGCCTCCGGTCGATGCGATGCCGCGAACTGCCCATCGGGCGTCCCCGCCCATCTCCAGCGCCCACACGGCGCCGGCGTAGGCCGACCAGTCACGGCCCGTCTCGCCCCCCGCGAAAACGGCGCCAGCGGATTGTGCAAATGCGGAGCCGACCGAGAACGCCAGGGCAAGGGCCGGGATCGCCGCGGCGACGCCGGATAAGGCCCGCTGTTTGGAACTTTTCTGCAAATCAGCCTCCCGTAGCGGTTGTCGCGCCCTCAAGGCGAGCCGCCACGCTGACAGGCGCGATCCGCGCCATCTCTTTCAATTGACATAGATTGTCGCAATTTCGCCGTGACGCCCATGCATCAAAAGTTAACGTTGAGGGTCCAGGATTTTCTCTCGAACACGCACAGGATGCGGAATCCGTCTAGTGAACCGTCGCGCACTTCTCATAGGCTTGGCCTCAGCACCCTTTCTGGCCGCCAATCCAGCGGAGGGTGAGATGACCCTGTCGCTCGACGACGCCGCGAGGTCGCGGCAACGGTATTTCGGCTCGGCAGTACGCTTCGACCAGCTGGAGCAGGAGCCGGAATTGCGGCGCAGGCTTCTGGCGGACTGCGGCTCGGTCACGCCAGAGGTTCACATGAAATGGGACGCGCTGAACCCGTCGCCCGATGACTGGACCTTTGAAGGGGCGGACGACCTGGCGACCTTCGCCGCCGCGAACGCTCTTAAGCTGAGAGGCCATACCCTGCTTTGGGACCAAAGCACGCCGGCCTGGGCCAAGACGGCGATGATCAGGACCCATGACTGGGCGCTCGTGGCACAGTTCATCCGTACCGTCGTCGCGCGTTATGCAGACCACGTCGATGAGTGGGATGTCGTCAATGAACCGATCGACACCGATGGTCTGAGGGCCAATACCTTCTTGCGCGCCTACGGCCCTGCGTATGTCGAGCGTTCGCTTCATGAGGCGCGCGCGGCCAGCGCCCGGCCCCGGCTGCTGATCAACGACTACGGCTTCGACTACGACAATCCGGTCGAGGAGGGCAGGCGTCGGTCCTTTTTGCGACTGCTGGAAGACCTCAAGACCAGAGGCGCGCCGCTGGATGGCGTCGGCGTTCAGGCTCACCTCGATCTCACGAAGGGCCCGCTGCGACCCGAAATCCTACGCCCCTTCTTCGCCGAGATCGCGGGCATGGGGCTGAGCATCGACATCTCTGAGCTCGACGTGAAGGAGGGGGACATTAGCCGCCCTACGGCCGAGCGGGACAGACTCGTCGCCGACGAGGTCCGGCGCTATCTTGACATCGCGCTCGACGAACCGGCCGTGCGCGGCGTCACCACCTGGGGGCTCAGCGACCGGCACTCCTGGCTGAAGGCCGAGGGAGCCACGGGCGCCGCCCTGAACCGGGGACTTCCCTACGACGACAATCTGCAACCCAAGCCCATGCGGGACGCCCTGCGCTCGCAGCTTTCCACCTGACGCCCGTCACCGGGCCTGGGAGTGGATAAGGGACTCGTTCGCGTTGACCTTGCGTGTCCTCTCCCAGACCAGGCCGCCCTCGCGGATCGCCATCCAAAAGCCGAGCCCTAGCGGGATCAGCCAGACGATCCACCAGACCAGAATAAACAGAGGATTGATGCGGAGCATGTAGCCGATCCGATCGGATGTCTTGTCCAGAACCAGGCGCGTTCGCCGCCACGTACTGATGTAGAGGCTCCCCAGTGAGACGACGAAACAGGCGAGGTTGATCGCGCAGAGCCACACCAGCCATGTCGGGATGACGTCGGCATCGTCGAGCCAGGCCGCAATGGCCCACACCCCGACCGGAAAACCCACTGCGTTGATCCACAAGGACAGGCAAGGGAGGAAGTTCAGCCACGCCTTGATCTTATCGGCCGGGCTGAATCCCAGTTCGGTCAACGGATGGCCGAGGCTCTGGAAAAAGCCGCAGACCCAGCGTTTTCTTTGGGTGATCCCTTCGGAGAAGGTCTCGGGCACCTCTTCGATCAAGGAGCCTTTGATCACGCCCAGCCGCTTGCCGGACGCCCAGAAACGCATGCCAACCTCCGGATCCTCGATGGCAATCCACGGATGGAAGCCGCCGAGTTCATAAAGGTCGCTCGAGCGGAAGAACAATCCCTTGCCCAGGACCCAGTAGGGGTGGGTCCCGTTGGCGGAAAGATGAGGATACTTCAATCCGTCCCAGGCCATATGGTCGAAGGCATGCCAGCTGGCGGCGAGGCTCGCGTTCAGATTGCCCGCCACGTTCCGGGCCTGCAGGACATCGTAGCGGCCCATTCCTGTCGCTCCCGCTTTGAAGTGGTCCACCGGCGGGGCGCTGTCAGCGTCGATATAGTTGACGAGAAAGTCACCCTTGTCGTGATGAATTTCGCGCAGGCGAGAGAAGGCGTAGATCAACTGCCGGGTCTTCTTCGGCGGCAGCGCACGCTCGTGGACGTATTTGCCGCGGTGCCACCAGTAGGAATGGGGGTTCGTGTCCCACCAGGACCAGACCGCATCCCAGCTCCGGTCGGTCGTCGGCGGCGTTTCGAGCACGGAGA
>DASVTM010000476.1:0-7166 GCA_036387575.1 Brevundimonas sp. | reverse complement strand
CGCGAGAGCAGCCAGATCGACGCACTGAACCGGGATATCGCCGAAAATCGCCAGCGGGTCCGACTGCTTCGGGCCGAGATTTCCCGTCTGGAGCAGCCAAGCCGTCTGGAAACGCTGTCACGCGAGGCCGGGCTGGCGCCGGTCGATGTGCACCGCCAGGCGACCGAGGATCAGTTGCCTGCGCTGAAAGAGGCCAAGGCTCCGGCTCTCGCGGCGCCTGCGCCCAAGCCTGCGCCGGTTGTCGTCGCTGAAGATCCGGGAGCGCCGCTGTGAGCGTTCACGACCACCGCACACCGTTTCCTCGTCCGGCCCCGGGCCCGCGCGCGCCGCTGGGATCGACGGTAGCGCCGTGGCTACGGATTTTCGCATCCGGCATCTGGTGGATTGAGCATGCGTTCGAACGTGCTCGCGCCGACGGCCGACCGGAAGAGGATACACGTGTCCGCATCTTCCTCATCACCTGCCTCTTCTCGCTGGTGTTCGTTTGCCTGACGCTCGGTGCGGCGCATGCGGGGCTGTTCGCCAAGCGCGGGGGCGTCGGCTCAATAGACAATCCGAACGCCCTGACCCGCGCCGATCTGGTGGACCGCAACGGCGCGCTGCTGGCGTCGAACATCACCCATTACGGCCTCTATATCGACCCGTCTCAGGTATGGGACCGGCAGTTGGCTTATGACCAGATCCGCCATGCCTTGCCGGCCATTTCCGCCAGCCGGTTACGCAGGGTGCTGTTCGGCAACCGGCGGCTGATTGTGCAGCCGGGCCTGACCCCCCGCGAGCGGGCGTTGATCCACGCTTTGGCTCTGGGCGGTGTGTCGTTCGAGCCGGAGGATCGTCGAGTCTATCCGCTGAACAACTCCGCGACCTACGTCGTCGGCACTGCCGATACCGGCGGGCAAGGTCTGTCGGGCGCAGAGCAGGCCTTCAACGACGAAATCCGGGCTGCCGGCGTTCGTGGCGACGAGTTTCCGCTGTCGATCGACCTGCGGGTTCAAGGCGTGCTCGAAAACGAACTTGCCGCGGCCGCCATGGCGAACGGGTCCAGAGGCGCGGTCGGCATCGTCACCGACACCCGCACCGGCGAAGTGCTCGGCATGGCCAGCTATCCGACCAACTCATTGAACCGCGCCGTGGGCTCGGTTTACGAGATGGGCTCGGTGTTCAAGACCTTCACCATCGCCGCGGCCGTCGATGCGGGGCGGGCCGACATGAACTCGATGATCGACGCCTCGAGCGCCTATATGATCGGGTCGCGGCGGATCACCGACTTCCACGCCACCAATCGCGTGCTGAGCCTCGAAGAAGTCTATCTGCACTCGTCCAACATCGGCAGTTCGAAGCTGGCGGTCGGCATGGGCGGGCCGATGATGCGGGACTACATGACCCGCTTCGGCTTCCTCGAGAAGGCGCCGATCGAGCTCAGGGAATCGGCCAAGCCGATCCTGCCGCGCGACTGGTCGGACACGACGCTGGCCTCGATGTCCTTCGGTTACGGCATCTCCATCACACCGGCCCAGATGATCGGCGCCATGGGTGCGCTGGCCAACGGAGGCCGTTATCTGCCGCTGTCGTTGCGCAAGGGCGGGGCTCCGAACCGGGGCGAAGGCCGCCGCGTGGTGTCGGAACAAACGTCGCTGACGATGCTGGAACTGATGCGCCGCAACGTCGTCGCCGGGTCGGGCGGCCTTGCCGAGGCTCCGGGCCTGCGCGTCGGCGGCAAGACCGGGTCGGCGAACAAGCTGGTCAACGGCCGCTATGATCCGAGCCACGCCGTCGGCACCTTTGCGGCCATCTTCCCCGCCGATGGCCCGGCCGGCACGCAGCGCTATTCGATCCTTGTGCTGATGGACGAGCCCCAGACCTATCCCAAGACCGGTGGTTTCGTAGCGGCGCCTGCGGTCGGGCATATAGCCGACAGGATCGCGGGCGTCCTCGGCGTCCAGCGCCGCGCCGACGCCTACCGCACTGCTCTGGGCGACAAGGTCCCGGTGTTCCAGGACGTGGAAGGCGACGGCCGATGAGCGCTGTCCGTCTATCTGAACTGTTGCGCCGGGATGTTGCCTCCGACCCGGTCATCACCGGAGTCACTTCGGACAGCCGCAAGGTTGAGCCGGGCGGCCTGTTCGTGGCCCTGCCTGGCGCAGTTGCCGACGGCCGCGCCTTTATTCCGCAAGCGCTGGCCCAGGGCGCCGCTGCGGTTCTGGCCCCCACCGACACGCCCGCCGATTCTGCGCCGCTGCTGGTGACTTCGGGCGACGTACGTCGCGCCTATGCAATTGCAGCGCGCAGCTTCTACGGTGCGCAGCCCGCAACCTGCGTGGCCGTCACCGGCACTAACGGGAAGACCTCGGTCGCCGCCTTCTGCCGCCAGATCTGGGCCGGCCTGGGCCTCAAGTCGGCCAGCATGGGCACGCTTGGCGTCGTCGGCCAGAAGGGCGACAAGACCTACACTCTGACTGGCCCCGGTCTGACCAGCCTTGACGCGGCGGACGCGGCACGCCTGTTGGCGGAACTGGCCTCGAAACAAGTGACGCACCTGGCGCTGGAAGCCTCTTCGCACGGCATTGACCAGAGACGCCTCGACGGCGTGTCGATCAAGGCGGCCGGGTTCACGAACCTGACCCAGGACCACCTTGACTATCATGGCGACATGGACGGCTATCGGGCAGCCAAAATGAGGCTGTTCGAGACGCTGCTGCCCCGAGGGCGGACGGCAGTGCTCAATGCGGACTCTGACGCCTATTCCAGCTTCGCGGCAGCCAGCATCATGTCCGGTCTCGGCATCATGGGCGTGGGCGAGCGGGGCCGCGATCTGGCGCTGATCGGCCGCAAGGCGACGCCCGAAGGCCAGCGGCTGTCGATCGACGTGCGCGGCGTGGTCCACGATATACTGCTGCCGTTGGCGGGCGCCTTTCAGGCTTCAAATGCCTTGGTCGCAGCCGGGCTGTGCATCGCGGCCGGCGAGAGCGCTGACCGGGTGCTCGCGGCGATGGAACACATCACGGGCGCGCAAGGCCGTCTGCAGCGAGTGCTGGGCGGCAATCGGGGCGGCGAGGTTTATGTCGATTACGCCCATACCCCTGACGGACTGGAAACAGTGCTGACGGCATTGCGTCCCCATGCGGCGGGTCGACTGATCGTGGTGTTCGGCGCCGGTGGCGACCGGGACCGGGGCAAGCGCTCGTTGATGGGCGAGATCGCGGGACGATTGGCCGACGTGGCCATCGTCACCGACGACAACCCGCGCTCGGAAATGCCCGCCATGATCCGGGCCGAGATCCGCAAAGGCTGTCCCGACGCCCGCGAAATCGGCGACCGTCGCGAAGCGATCCAGCACGCCATTTCGCTGATGCGCGACGGGGATGTGGTGGTCATCGCCGGAAAAGGGCATGAACAGGGTCAGATCGTCGGCGGGTTCACTCATCCGTTCGACGACGTCACCGAAGCGACCGAGGCCCTGCGCGTCTATGCCTGATTCAATCCAGCCGCTGTGGACGGCGCTCGATATCGCCGAGGCCACCGGCGGTCGGATCGAGGGCGCGGCCTTCGACGTCCACGGCATCACCTACAACAGCCGTGAGATTGCGCCGGGCGACCTGTTCCTGGCGTTGAAGGGCGAACGCGACGGGCACGACTTCGCCGCCGCCGCCTTCGCTGCAGGAGCCTCCGGAGCGCTGGTCGAACGGCCTGTTGAGGGCGGTCCGTGCATCGTCGTGGCGGACACACTCAAGGCGCTGGAGAGGCTTGGCGTCGCAGCCCGGGACCGCGTGCCCCAGGTTCTGCGAGGTGCAGTCACCGGCAGCGTCGGCAAGACCAGCGTCACGCAAGCGATCAAGGCGGGGCTCGATTTGGCAGGTCCCGCGCATGCGTCGATCAAGAGCTACAACAACCATATCGGTGTGCCGCTGACGCTGTCGCGGATGCCTGCAGACGTCGAACGGGCGGTGTTCGAGATCGGCATGAATGCGCCGGGCGAGATCGGGCCGCTATCGAAGATGGTCCAGCCGCATGCGGCCTGTGTCACCACCGTCGGTCCTGTGCATATCGAAGGCTTCGTCGACGGTGAGGCAGGGGTCGCGCGCGAGAAGGCGACCATCTTTCAGGGCCTTGGGCCCGGCGGCGTGGCGGTTATCAACGGCGACAACGTCTGGGTCGACATGCTGCGTGAAACGGCGTTGCATCAGGGTGCGAGGATCGCACAGTTCGGCTCGGGGCCGGGTCAGGATGCGCGGTTGCTGGACTTCGTGCCGGGGCCGGACGGCGCACGAGTGACCGCCGAGATCTGGGGGCGGACCCATGCGTTTTCGCTGAAACAGACAGGCTTCCACTGGGGGCTGAACAGCCTTGCGGTCATCCTGATGCTGGACGCGCTGGACGTGCCGGTCGAGACGGCGTTCGCGGCGCTGGCCGAGTTCCAGCCTCTGGCCGGGCGGGGCGAGACGCGTCAGGTCCGCGTGTCCGGTGGCGCATTCACCCTGATCGACGAAAGCTACAACGCCAATCCGCTGTCGATGCGGGCGGGCTTCATGAGCCTCGGCGCCAAACCCGTGGCGGGCGGCGGGCGTCGCATCGTCGTCCTGACCGACATGCTCGAGCTCGGCAATCAGGCGACGGCGCTGCATGCCGGGTTGGCCGAGACCATCGAGGCCGCAGGGCTGGATCTGGTCCATGCCGCCGGTCCGCAGATGCGCCACCTGTACGAGGCGTTGCCGTCTTCGCGACGGGGGATCTGGGCCGAGACGGCCGCCGATCTCGCCGCCCAGGCGAGCGCGCTGGCGGGTCCCCATGACATCGTCATGGTCAAGGGCTCCAACGGGTCCAGGGCCTCGCTAGTGGCCAAGGCGCTCGCTGCGCTCGATAATGCGGGCCACAGCGCCGCCCAAAACGCTCAAGGGGGCGTCTGATGTTTTACCTGCTCTATCTTCACTACGCCGACGTGGCGAACGACTACCCGCTGCTTCATCTGATCCAGTATCAGACAGTACGGGTGGCGCTGGCGATGGCCACGGCGATGATCGTGGCGGTGGCCATGGGCTCGCGGTTCATCAACTGGATCCGCGCCAAACAGGGCCGTGGCCAGCCGATCCGGGACGACGGCCCGGTCTCGCACCTGTCCAAGGTCGGCACCCCGACCATGGGCGGACTGATGATCCTCGCCGGCATCGGCGTCGCCGTGCTGCTGTGGGGCGACCTGACCAATCCCTACATCTGGATAGTCAGCTTCGTGACGGCCGCCTTCGGTTTGCTGGGTTTCATCGACGACTACGCCAAGATCACGAAACAGAGCTCGGCGGGCCTGACTTCGAAGCAGAAGTTGGTGGCGCAACTGGTGGTTTCGGTGATCGCGGGTGTCGCTACGGTGCTCTGGATGACGCCTTCGACCTCGCCGGGTCTGGAGACGTCGATCGCGTTTCCCTTCTTCAAGGACGTGCTGCTGAACGTGGGCTGGTTCTACGTCGCGTTCGCCGCCTTCACGATCATCGGCTTTTCCAACGCGGTGAACCTGACCGACGGTCTGGACGGGCTGGCGATCGTGCCGGTGATGATGGCTTCTGCGGCGTTCGGACTGATCTCGTATCTCGTCGGCAACTTCATCTTCGCCGAATACCTGGGCGTCCACCATGTGCCGGGCTCGGGTGAACTGGCCATCTTCTGCGCCGCCATCATCGGGGGGGGCACGGGCTTCCTCTGGTACAACGCGCCTCCCGCGAAGATCTTCATGGGCGATACAGGCTCGCTGGCTCTGGGCGGCGCGCTCGGCGCCATCGCGGTGGCGACCAAGCATGAACTGGTGCTGGGCATCGTCGGCGGCCTGTTCGTGCTGGAAGCGGCCTCGGTCATGATCCAGGTCGGCTATTACAAGCTGACCAAGAAGCGCATCTTCCTGATGGCGCCGATCCACCACCATTTCGAGAAGATGGGGTGGCCGGAATCGACCGTGGTGATCCGGTTCTGGATCGTGGCGGCGATGCTGGCCCTGCTCGGCCTGTCCACGCTGAAACTTCGATAGCGCCATGATCGCGGTCCCGGGATTTGCTGGGCGGCGCGTCGCGGTCTTCGGCCTCGGAAGGTCGGGGATCACAGCGGCGCGAGCGCTGCATGCAGGCGGCGCGATCCCGGTCCTGTGGGACGACGGGGTCTCGGGCCGGATGCAGGCCGAGGCGGAAGGCTTCCTCGTCGAGGACCTGACCCGCGCCGACTGGAACCAATTCGCCGCGCTGGTGCTGTCGCCCGGCGCGCCGCTGACCCATCCCAAGCCGCACTGGACGGTCGAGAAGGCCAGGGCGGCCTGGGTGCCGATCATGGGCGATATCGAACTGTTCGCCCGCGCGCTGGCGACCGTACCCGAGGCGGTGCGGCCCAAGGTGGTCGCCATCACCGGCACCAACGGCAAGTCCACGACCACGGCCCTGATCGGCTGGGTGCTGAAACAGGCTGGGCTGAAGGTCGCCGTCGGCGGCAATATCGGCATCGGCGTCTTGGCCCTGCCGGCGCCGGTCGAGGTGCAGATCTATGTCATTGAGGTCTCGAGCTATCAGCTGGACCTGACCAGCAGCTTCGCGCCCGACGTGGCGATCTTGACCAACGTCACGCCCGACCATCTCGATCGGCATGGCGGGATGGAGGGCTATGTCGCGGCCAAGCGGCGGCTGTTCCAGACCGCGACGCCCGAGAGCATCGCGCTGGTCGGGGTGGATGACGACTGGGGCTGGAGCGTCGTTGGCGACCTGAACTCGCGACGGCTGCGGGTCAGCACGATCACCACGCGCACACCGGGCGACCGACGCGAGAGCGTCGCGATCGATGACATCGACGCCGAACGGCCGGATCAGGGCCCCGCCTTCGACGAAGGGCGGTTCATCATCGTCGACGCCACCGACGGCCATCTGACGGTCGACGGCATCTTCGTCACCGAACTGGCCGACGCGCGGTCGCTGCCCGGACGGCACAACGCCCAGAACGCGGCCTTCGCCTATGCCGCCGCACGGGCTGTGGGCGTGTCCAACGATGACGCGGTGGCAGGGCTGATGAGCTTCCCCGGTCTGGCCCATCGAATGGAAACGGTCGGTCAACTCGGTCCGGTCCGGTTCGTCAACGACTCCAAGGCGACCAACGCCGACGCGGCGAGGCAGGCGTTGTCGTCATATCCGAGTGTCTTCTGGATC
>DASVTM010000475.1:0-3579 GCA_036387575.1 Brevundimonas sp. | reverse complement strand
CCACATGGTCATCGTCGATGTGGAGGGGAATGCCGTCAGCATGACCACCACGGTCGAGAGCATCTTCGGTTCAGGCAGGATGGTCGGCGGCTTTTTCCTCAACAACCAGCTGACCGATTTCTCCTTCACTCCGACACGAGCCGACGGCGGTGAAGCGGCCAATGCAGTGGCGGCGGGCAAGCGCCCCCGGTCGTCGATGTCGCCGGTGATAATCCTGGACCAACAAGGCAACCTGGTCGGCGCCATGGGTTCGCCTGGCGGCTCTTCGATTCTGGCCTATAACGCCAAGGCGCTGATCGGAACGCTGGTCTGGGGCCTGCCGGTGCAGCAGGCGTTCAACCTGCCCAACCTGGTGGCCAAGGGCGATGGTTTTGGCGCGGACACGGATCGGTTTTCCTCGGCCCTGCGCGAAGGCATGGACGCCGCCGGTATTCAGATCCAGCCCAACGCCTCCGAGAACTCAGGCCTGCATGGCGCTCTGTGGCGGCGTGCCGCCGACGGTATCTGGGGCTGGGACGGCGGTGCGGACGACCGCCGGGAGGGTCAGGCGCGGACGCACTGAGGCGTCCGGGCAGAACCAGCTCAGCCCAATGTCAGTTTGCGCCCCTCGCCGAGGTCGAGGGCGTTGAAGGTTCGCCTCAACTGATCGAAGGCGGCGATGATGTGATAGAACGAACTCGCGGGCGCCGGTTCGTCGAGGAACGTCCCATCGGGAAACCGCTTGTCGCGCCAGACGCCGTTGTCGGTCAGGTAGAGCCACAGCCCGCGCAGCGCGGTCGCGGCGTCGTCGAGATAGACATGTCGGTCGCCGTCAGTCGAAGTCTCCGCCAGAATCAACGACGACTTCAACCATTCAGTCTGGGGCCAGAGCCGGGCGCGATGACTGCGGATGGTCATGTCCTCGTTCATGGCGTCGAGAGCGACAGGCGGTCGCTGACCAATGCCCCTGCGGCCGCTGGCGTACAGCGCCCGGGCGGCGGCGGCGGCGCGCTTGTCGCCGCGCAGCAGGCCATAGCGCGCCAGCAGCCAGGCCCACTCGAATTGATGGCCCGGCTCGAAGAGCCGCCCGTCCTCGCCGGCGGCAGGGTTCCATGCCTCATCGAAGAACTCCCGCAGGAAACCCCCTTCGCGGTCGATGAAAACGTCCATGGCCAAGCCGGCGATACGGTCGGCCATGGCGCCCCAGGCCGGGTCTTCGCTCAAAGCCTCCCAGGCCAGACTGGCCTCGAACAGATGCATGTGGGCGTTGGACTGAAAGGGATGTTCGCCGGCCTCGCGCATGGCGCCGTTGGGCAAGGCTTCGGATAACAGTTTGTCGCGTAGTCTCGCGGCGTCGTTCTCCAGCTCCGCGTCGTCGACGTTGGCCTGTCTGGCGGCGGCCAGGGCGAACAGGACAAAGGCCTGGTCGTACAGCATTGCCGTCTCGTCGAGCACGGCCCAATCAGGGCCGAGCAGGGCGCGGGTCGCGCCGTCGGGACGGAGGTAGGCGGTTCGCAAACGATCGAGCGCGGCCTCGATCAGCGACTTCCACGGCCCCTTCCAGCCAAGGGCTCCAGCCTGGGCATAGACGAAAATCTGACGTGTCTGGACCCGCGCGCGCCTGTTCCCTGCGGTGGACTGTCCGTCCAGCGTAAGGGTCTCGCTAAAACCGCCGTCGGCTGCGAAACCGAGAGTCGACCAGACCGGCAGGGCGCGAAGCTTGAGCCAGCTCGAAAAGCGTTGAGCGCCAGCTTCCAGAGTTTCAGGTGCAGGCTTCTGGAAGTCCAGGTGACGCGGGGAAATGGTGCGCATCCGCTCCACTAGCCGCTTGACCTCCTGCGAACGCGACAGGTCACACACAAGAACGGCGTCGTCCTCGACTATGATGGCCAGGTCGCTGACGCCCAGAGCTGCGATCAGCTTGCCGTCCGGCGCCCGGGCCAGGATCCGTTCGGAATCCTCGAAGATATGGACGCCGACGCCGCCCTCGCCGCTGGCGGCGATCGCGTCCCATGCGCCCAGATCCGACCACGCAAAATCGACTTCCAGAACCGACGCCCTTTTGGTCGGCTCCATAACCGCATAGTCGATCGAAATCTTGGGCGCGGCGCGAAAGCCTTCTCCCAGAATCTGCAGGCTGCTCGTATTGGACGCTGGCGCGACCGCAGATCGGGCTGCGGCGAGTACGGATGGCGCATGGGCTGCCAGTTCCTCGATCAGCGTCCTGGCCGATACGATGAAATTGCCACTGTTCCAGAGATAGCCCGCCTGGATGAAGGCCCGCGCCGTATCAGGTTGAGGCTTCTCATGGAACGAGATGATGGCAGTCAGGCCAGTTCCGCCCGGCTTGATGTAACCGTAGGCCGACGACGGCTCGGTCGGCTTCACGCCAAGCGTCACGATGCGACCCTCGGCCGCAGCTCCGGATGCTTCGAGAACGGACGTCCGGAAGGCGGCAGGATCAGGTACATAGTGGTCAGACGCGACGAAGACGATAATCCCGTCGGGATCGCGCTGCTGGACCCAAAGGGCTGCAGCCGCCATGGCAGCTGCCGAATCGCGGGCTTCGGGTTCCAGCAGGAGTTGCGCCTCGACAGCGATCTCGGACAGTTGCGTCTCGATGGCTTCCTGATGGGATACGCCCGCAATGATCACGACCTTGCCCTCGCTCCCTGCGAGCGCAGCCACGCGCGTAACGGTGTCCTGGAACAATGACCGGTTGCCGGCCAGAGCGATGAATTGCTTGGGCCGCGATGGGCGGGAGGCCGGCCAGAGACGTGTTCCGGCGCCGCCGCACATTATGATCGGATAGAGGGTCATGCCGTCTTATACGGGAGCCGGAGTGAGAGGGAATATCCGCCGAGCCGAAATACCGCAGGTATCACGATCCTGCTCGTGATCCTTTCGCCGGCTGACATCTTCGGCGAGGTGCAGGCCGCTACGAATCGTGCCCGACAGCTCAGGCGTTGAGTAAACAGTATTTTGACCTTGGCACGCCTTCACTTTAGTCGAGGTCAACATGGCGGCCGGTTGCAGCCTGCATGATCGATCGCCTATTCCACCTCGCCATTCAGGACCCCGTTATGATGAAGCCCCGCCAGGATCTGGTTCCGAACACGGCTGACTACGAGATCACGCCGCTGGTGAAGCCAACCGGGTTCCGGGAGTACGACGCGCGCTGGATTCTCGAGAAAGAGATCAACCTCCTCGGCATCCAGGCGCTCGGTCTGGCGCTGGCGACCTACGTCCATGAGATCGGCGTCCAGCCTCGCATTGTCGTCGGCCACGACTTCCGGTCCTATTCGCTGAGCGTCAAACAGGCGCTGATCATCGGTCTGCTGGAAGGCGGGATGGAGGTGCTGGACATTGGCCTGGCCCTGTCGCCGATGGCCTACTACGGCCAGTTCGCGCTGAACGCGCCGTGCGTGGCCATGGTCACGGCCTCGCACAACGAGAACGGCTGGACCGGCGTCAAGATGGGCGCGCAGCCGCCGCTGACGTTTGGACCCGACGAGATGGGCCGTCTCAAGACGCGGGTGCTGGAAGGGCAGGGCGTGGCGCGTCCGGGCGGTCGTCTGGAGCGCGTCGAGGGCTTTCGCG
>DASVTM010000474.1:0-5730 GCA_036387575.1 Brevundimonas sp. | reverse complement strand
CGGTCAAGGTCCGTTCGGCCCTGACCTGCGAAGCCGAAGCCGGTATCTGCGGCATGTGCTATGGTCGCGACCTGGCGCGCGGCACCAACGTCAACATCGGCGAAGCGGTCGGCGTCATCGCGGCGCAGTCTATCGGCGAGCCCGGCACCCAGCTGACGATGCGGACCTTCCACATCGGCGGTACGGCCCAGGTGGCGGAAACCTCGTTCTACGAGGCGACCAACGCCGGCGTCGTCAAGATCGTTGGACCGACCGTCACCGGCGCCCACGGCGATCTGGTTTCGATGAGCCGCAACGTTGTCGTCACCGTCATGGTCGATGGCAAGGATCGCGAAAGCTACAAGATCCCTTACGGCGGCCGTCTGCGCGTCAAGGAGGGCTCCGAGGTCAAGAAGAACCAACGTCTGGCGGAGTGGGACCCCTACACCACCCCGATCATCACGGAAGTCGGTGGCGTCGTCCGCTTCGAAGACCTCACCGAAGGCCTGTCCTTCAAGGAAGAGACCGACGAAGCGACCGGCATCGCACAGCGCGTTGTCATCGACTGGCGTGCGTCACCTCGTGGTTCGGACCTGCGTCCGGCCATGGGCGTCACCGTCGGCGACGCCTACGCCAAGCTGGCTTCGGGATCTGATGCCCGTTACCTGCTGCCGGTCGGCGCCATCCTCTCGGTGGCGAATGGCGATACGGTCAAGCCCGGCGAAATCCTGGCGCGTATCCCGACCGAAGGCGCCAAGACCCGCGACATCACCGGCGGTCTGCCGCGCGTCGCCGAACTGTTCGAAGCACGCCGTCCGAAGGATTGCGCGGTCATCGCCGAGATGGATGGTCGCGTCGAGTTTGGGCGCGACTACAAGAACAAGCGCCGCATCAAGATCACGCCTGAGCTCAACGCAGACGGCGAGCAGGGCGAACCGGTCGAGTTCCTGATCCCCAAGGGCAAACACATCTCCGTCCACGACGGCGATCTGATCCAGAAGGGCGACTACATCATCGACGGCAACCCCGATCCGCACGATCTGCTGCGTATCCAGGGCGTCGAGGCGCTGGCCGAGTATCTCGTCAACGAAGTGCAGGAAGTCTATCGACTGCAAGGCGTGCCGATCAACGACAAGCACATCGAGGTGATCGTTCGCCAGATGCTGCAGAAGGTCGAGATCCTCGACTCGGGCGAAACCACCCTGATCCGTGGCGACACGGTCGAAGTGGCTGAAGCCGTGTTCGAAAACGAGAAGGTTGAAAAGCGTGGCGGCCGTATCGCCACCACCCAGCCGGTCCTGCTGGGCATCACCAAGGCGTCGCTGCAAACCCGCAGCTTCATCTCGGCGGCGTCCTTCCAGGAAACGACCCGCGTCCTCACCGACGCCTCGGTCCACGGCAAGAAGGACATGCTGGAAGGCCTGAAGGAAAACGTCATCGTCGGCCGACTGATCCCGGCCGGCACCGGCGCCTACCTCCGGTCGCTGCAGAAGGTCGCAAACGAACGCGACGCCCTGCTGACCTCGACGCGCGAATCTGCAGTCGAGCCGCTTCCGGCGGACCTGCAACTGGAACTGGCCGAAAGCGAGTAGTCGCTTCGGACATCGTGAAGTGAACGAGGGCGGGACCGGCGACGGTCCCGCCCTTTTTTGCTTGAGGGCGCTATCGTTAACGGCGTCGGTGTCGCACTATTCGAGCGCGAGAGACGAGGCGGAAGCGCACGTCGGAGGGCAATTTCCGACATTGACGCGCACTGAGGCCAGAACCAAACTCAAGGTTGTCGGGGAGGATCGCTATGAGACCAAGGGCTACGCGATGCAGCGCGGGTTTGGCATTCAGCATCGCCTGCACCTGTCTGGCAGCTGGTTGGCTTTACGCCGAGGTTAGCACCTATGCGATGCAGCGAGGCGCCATCGCGCACGACATCAACTGTACGCAGCACGGCCTGCCGCGGACAAAGGGTTAGGCAGGCGCCTGTTTTACCTCAATCGCGAGCCGGCGCCGCATATTGACGTTAAGACGGTTTTCTCCAGATCCAGCCCTAGTTCTGTGGCTCATGGCCGGGCACCGGCTTGTGCTGGTCGCTCGGAAGAAGATTGCTGTCCTGACGGATCGTGCTCGTTGCGCCTTCCCTCATCGAGGGCTCAAGATTGGCCCCGGCGCAGCCCGTGCCGAAATTGCTGCCCGGACAGTCGCCGGTCGTGACGTTGCCGGTCCCGCCCCTCAGCGGTGCGCGACGGGCTTCATAGCGTTCGAGCGCGCGACGGCCTTCTGCGGCGAACTCCGCCTGTCGGCGCTGTTCGCTCGGCGTAAGGGTGCGGTTGCCGAGAGGGTGACGGGCGGCGGCAGCTGCGGCGCCTTCGTTGAAGCGTTCGTCGCATAGGGCCTGTTCGGCTGCGCTGAGGTGGCCGTCCATGATCCGGCAGCCGCCGGCGCCGGTCCGCATCGTGCGGGCGACGGCGGCGCCGCGGCTCTCGGGTTGATAGGACCAGGGATTGGCCGCACCTGCAGGTGCGGCGGCGCCGCCGGCGGCTCCACCGGCTGCGGCACGCGGGGCAGGAGCCGTAGGCGCATCATCCTGCTCGTCCAACTTTCGCGGTGCGATGGAGGGGCTCAGAGGACTGGTCAGGGCGGGGGCGTCAGTCGCTCGCGCAGGCGCGGTCGTCGGCACGCGCGCAGTCTCGCCATCCAGCAGAGGGCGTGGCTCCATCTCGATGAAGATCGGTGCGTCGGAGGGGGGCTGGGGCAGGGCGAGGTCGCTGTCGAATATCCCGAGCCCGATCAGGCCCAGAACCACGCCATGTAGTGCAACGGACCCGGCCAGGATCGCTGCGCTCTTCCGATCGCGACGCGAGGGGCTCTTGCGCTTCAGGGAGTCGGAGGATGGCAGGACGTCAGCGCTCAAAACTTTTTCCGGAACAGGGGGATCGTGATTATCGCCGGGCATCGGCCCATCATGTCAGCGCCCGCGCACAATTGCGGCGGCTTCAGCGGCGCCCGCAGGTTTTCATAGGCGTCCAATTCGGCCTGACCCTCTGCGGCGAAGCGCGCGTCCCGGGCCGGATTGTCGGTGCCCAAAATGGGCGCGGCACGGGCCGCGGCCATCCCGAAGGACTGATCGCATCGGGCTTGCTGCTCCTGATCGCTGACGCCCGAACGGCAACCCAGGGCGCCGTTGCGCAGAGCGCGTCCCACTGCTGCGGATCGGCCTTCACGGATCACGGCCCATGGTTCTGCGCCGGACGCCGGCGATGCGACCGGGGTCCGCTCAGCCGTTTCAGCAGAGGCGGCCCTCGGTGCGTCTCCGGCGATGGCTCTCTGGATCAATGACGTGGACGGCCGGGTTTCAACCAGGGGGTTGGTCTCCTGCGACCGGACGGGTGAGGCGGACTTTCGCAGCGAACCGCTTACGAACGGCCAAGGCTCGTTGTCTAAATAGATCGGCTGATGGGGCGGGACGGGGCTCGGTCGGTTGTCGTCTTCCAGCCATCCGAGCCCGAGCACTGTGAAAACCACGGCGTGGGCGGCGACAGACCCTGCAATGACCGCAGCGTCTTTTCTCAGGAAGAGGGAGCGACGCTTTTCAGACGCAGTCCCGTCAGATCTGTGTGTCCCAGGCATCCGCCCTCCCGTCACGGTGCAACAGAAGGTAGTAGGGTGGCCGTATTGGGGCGCACTTTGCGGCACTGGGGACAGGCGAAGACCCTGAGTCTTGACCTCACACCCCTTCGCGCATATACGCGCCGGACTTTCGAGGCATGAGGGATTCGTCCTTCGCCGTGATCGTGACAATTGAACGGACGGGCTGTGCCCGCCGGAACGCCCAAAGCGCGCGTTCCGGCCCTTTGTGTTTTCCGGCTTACCGGAGGCGCGCCGGGGCTGTTTGGTTTATCGAGACCGGCCTCAAAGACCCCGGGCGACGCCGTCGGCGCCGTTCAAAAGAAGGACATGAGGCGCCCCGGCCGACAGGCACACGCCTCCATCAGAAGTCGAGACGAGTTTTACATATGCCTACGATCAACCAGCTCATTCGCAAGCCCCGCAAGCCCAAGCCCGTGCGCAACAAGGTGCCGGCTCTGGAAGGTTCGCCCCAGCGTCGCGGCGTTTGCACGCGCGTTTATACGACGACCCCGAAGAAGCCTAACTCGGCTCTGCGTAAGGTCGCCAAGGTCCGTCTGGCAAAGTCCGGCTACGAAGCCGTTTGCTACATCCCCGGCGAAGGCCACAACCTTCAAGAACACTCGGTTGTTCTGATCCGCGGCGGCCGCGTGAAAGACCTTCCAGGCGTCCGTTACCACATCCTGCGCGGCGTTCTCGATACGCAAGGCGTCAAGGACCGCAAGCAGCGCCGTTCGCACTACGGCACCAAGCGTCCGAAGTAAGCCGAACCGCACTCACAGATTCAGCCGGTTCCATCTGGCTTCTCACGAACGATTTAGAAGGCCCACCATATGTCACGTCGTCACCGCGCCCAGAAACGCGAAGTCCTGCCGGATCCCAAATACAAGGATCTGACCGTCACCAAGTTCATGAACTACGTCATGTACGAGGGCAAAAAGGCCGTCGCAGAAAACATCGTCTACGGTGCGTTCGAAATCCTGGCCGACAAGAAGAAGGACTTCGAAGCGGTCCAGACCTTCCACACCGCTCTGGAAAACGTCCAGCCGTCGGTCGAAGTTCGCTCGCGTCGCGTCGGCGGCGCCACCTATCAGGTGCCTGTCGAGGTCCGTCCGGACCGTCGTCGCGCCCTGGCTATCCGTTGGCTGGTGAACGCTGCGCGCAAGCGTGGTGAGAACACCATGACCGAAAAACTGGCAGCCGAGCTGCTGGACGCCTCGAATAACCGCGGCACCGCGGTCAAGAAGCGTGAAGACACCCACAAGATGGCCGAAGCCAACCGCGCCTTCAGCCACTACCGCTGGTAGGCGTCTTAAAAGCGCCGTCTACGGTCACTATCTACGTGCTATCCGGCGCGGGCGATTTCAGTTAAATCGCCCGCGCTCGCTTATCCAGAACCGTTCGATCTTCCCGAGGGCGCTCTCCGCGTCCTGAAAACTTTCAAGGCACGCTTTCATGGCCCGTACACACGCGCTCGAGGACTACCGCAACTTCGGCATCATGGCCCACATCGATGCGGGCAAGACGACGACGACCGAGCGGATCCTGTATTACACCGGCAAGAACCATAAGATCGGCGAAGTCCACGACGGCGCTGCGACCATGGACTGGATGGACCAGGAACAAGAGCGCGGCATCACCATTACGTCGGCCGCGACGACCGCCTTCTGGCAGGGCAAGCGCCTGAACATCATCGACACCCCCGGCCACGTGGACTTCACCATTGAAGTCGAACGCTCGCTGCGCGTGCTCGACGGCGCTGTTGCAGTGCTGGACGGTAACGCCGGCGTCGAGCCGCAGACCGAAACCGTCTGGCGCCAGGCCGACAAGTACAACGTTCCGCGGATCGTGTTCGTCAACAAGATGGACAAGATCGGCGCTGACTTCGACGCCTCGGTGCAGTCGATCCGCGACCGTCTGGGCGCCAAGGCTGTGCCGATCCAGTTCCCGATCGGTTCGGAAAACACCCTGTCCGGCCTCGTCGACATCGTGTCGATGAACGCCGTGGTCTGGGACAACGACGCCTTGGGCGCCAACTTCACTGTCGGCCCGATCCCCGCCGATCTGGTCGACAAGGCCAATGAAGCTCGCCAGTACCTAATCGACAACGCCGTCGAGCTCGACGACGAAGCC
>DASVTM010000473.1:0-4512 GCA_036387575.1 Brevundimonas sp. | reverse complement strand
GTCGTGAACGCCTTGCCGAGCTGCTGCTTCAGGCAACGGTCGGCGACACCAATCTGAAGCGTCTGCTCAAGCTCGAATTGGCGGCTGAGGTCGGCGCGCCCGATCTGGCATTGGAGATCGACAAGCGTTTGGCGGCGCTGGAGGCCAGCAAGACGCGGGTCTCGTGGCGCAAACGGCCCGAACTGGTCGCCGACCTTCAGGTTCACCGTCGCATGATCGTGGACCGGCTGGCGGCGCTGGACCCGGTGATGGGGCTGGATCGGCTGGTGGCGTGGTTCGACCTCTACCCAGGCCTGACCGAACGGGTGAAGGATCCAAAGGGCGAACTTTCAAACGTCTTTTTCGACGCCGCGCCTGATCTGGCGACCGTCGCTACCACCGTCGGACAGGACGCCGTCGCCGCGCTGGCCGAAGCGCTTGAGACCCGCCTGTCAGAATGGGCCGGGTGGATCGGTCGCGCCGCGCCAACAATGAGCGAGGCGGTGGCTGCGAGCCTGCTCCACCGCCTCACCGCGGGACGACCGAAGCCGGTGGGAAAACGCGCCCTCGTGGTGCGTAAGCTCGCCGACCGTGCGGGTGACGTGGCGAGCTGGGCTTCATCCTTCACTGATGAGGACCGACAAAAGCCAGACGTCGGCGCCGAGATCGCCCGGCGACTGGCTCTTGCAGGGCGTCCCGTTGAAGCCCGCGCCGCGCTCGAAGCTTCGAAGCCGCGCGCCCCGGCGCCGGCCCGCTGGACGACACGCAGCAGGCCCGCGCCGGAGCCCGAGCCGTCAGACGCCTGGGAAGCCGCCGAGATCGCCGTCCTCGACGCCGAAGGGCGGCCGGACGAGGCGCAAACGGCACGCTGGATCGCGTTCGAGCGGACGCTGTCGCAGGCGCCGCTAAGGGCCCACATCGCCAAACTCGCCGACTTCGACGACGTTGAGGCGATCGACCGTGCATTGGCCCACGCCGCAGGCTGGTACGACGCCACGCGAGGTCTGGCCTTCCTGATGAACTGGCCCGCGTTGCTGGAAGCCGCGACCATGATCCTCGCGCGCGGCGACGAGTTGCGCGCCACAGCCGAGGACACGGCCTTGTGGGCCGGCCGTCTGGAGAACCGCTACCCCAACGCCGCGCTGGCGCTCATCCGGTCTCGAGCCAAGGCGCTCAGCCGCCAAGGGCTCGGACGCACGGACGAGGTGCGAACCCTGTCGGCGGAGGCCGCCGCGATGACGGAACTGCCCGGCGCCTTGAACGGTATCCCGAGCCACGCAGAATTTATCGACGAACTGGAAGCTCTGTCGCCGACAGCCAGGGCTCGGCAGTGGCGATGAGCCGGATCAGACCTGCAGCCTGAAGGTCGACCCCATCGAGACCTCGGCGCCACGCCCGATGCCAGAGATGGCTGCGATGAGACGGCCATCTCGTCGGAGTGCGGCGTCCGCGAGGGCGACCAGCCTGCGGTTCGGCGTCGCAAACGGTGCGGCCAGTCTGAGCGCTCGCGCAATTTGGTCCTCGTCGGACGAACTGACCATGCAGGCGATCGCATAGGCCGCCGCCGTAGACCGGCTGACCCCCGCCCAGCACTGGATCATGAGTGGTGCGGCGCCTGACCAGCTTTGGCCGAACGCCAGCAATCGCTCGACATCGTTCTCCGTAACAGGCTGCAGGCCCGGCTGCGGCTCTGCGATGTCGTGGAAGGTGAGTTGCAGCCGTTCGACGCCTTCGACCGGACCTGCAATTTCTGCGCCCGGAGACGCCAGACCGATCACGTGCGACGGCGCCCAGATCCGGATGGCTTCATCGACCTCATGCAGCGGCGCGACGATGATCGCACTCACGCGATCAAGCCTGCGAAGACGACGAGGAAGCCGATCTCGAACGCCTGCTCCGTCGCACCGAGCGTATCGCCAACCCAGCCGCCGATCAGCCGCTTCGCCAGCAACGCCATGACCACCGCGCACACGCCTGCAACAACCAGCGCGCCCAACGTCGCAACCGGCGCAAGTAGGAGCACCGGGATCATCGCCAGCGCGGCGAACGTCAGGGCAACCAGCGTTTCCCCCGTCGTCACGCCGTCAGCGACCGGCTTGACCTTGGTCGAGGCCCGGTCGCCCGCGTAGGGCAGCAGTCGCATGGCCAGAACCGCCGCCCCTCGTCCGCACGCGTGCGCGGCGACCAGCGACGCGAGCACTAGCGGTATGGGGGTCTGCGCCAGCGCTGCGACCTTCAAAGCGACGCCCAGAACAAGGGCTAGAACTCCGTAGGTGCCGACGCGGCTGTCTTTCATGATCTCAAGACGGCGTCCGGGCGTCTGGCCTCCGCCAAGCCCATCGGCGGCATCGGCGAGGCCGTCCTCGTGGAAGGCTCCGGTGATCAGTATTCCGGCAGCGGTCGCCAGCAGGGCGGGCAACACCCCAGTCCAGACGTGTGAGGCGGCGATCAGAACCAGCCCCGACGCCACCCCGACCAAGGTGCCTACCAACGGAAAATAGCGAGCGGATCGCGCCGTCCAGTCAGGTTGGAAATCCCTTAGCGTCGGCACGGGCACGCGCGTCAGGAACTGCACCGCCGTCAGGAACAGGGCGAACTGGCGCGGCATCTCAGATCCGCCCTGCCATGACATCATCGAGACTGGCGACGTCAGACAACAGGGCCGCCGCCGCACGCAGCAGGGGCAGAGCCAAAAGCCCCCCAGTGCCCTCGCCCAGTCGCAGGCCGAGATCGAGCAGGGGTTCCGCGTCGAGCGCCTTCAGCATCCGGTCGTGCCCGGCCTCGGCCGATCGGTGGGCAAAAATGCAGACCTCGCGCACCTTTGGCCGTAGCCGGATCGCGGCGAGAGCGGCGGCGGTGCAGATGAAACCGTCCACGAGCACCGGCGTGTTCCGGTCGGCCGCCCCGTGGATCGCACCGGCCATCATGGCGATCTCGAAGCCGCCGAACTGACGCAGCACCTCCAGCGGAGCGGTCGCGTCCGAGCGTTCGGCGGCGCGGATGAGGACGGCCAGCTTGTGGGCCAGACCCGCTGCGTCGTGACCCGTGCCGACGCCGACGCAGTCGTTCAACGGCGCGGGCGTCAGCCGATGCATCAGCAGGGCAGCCGAGGCGCTGTTGCCTATGCCCATCTCGCCGAGGACCAGCAGGTCGGCTCCGCGATCGATCGCGGTGGTCGCCTGTTCGGCGCCGCGCGTCAGGGCCAGTTTCGCCTCCTCCAGCGTCATCGCCGGTTCGCGCGCGGCGTTCCGCGTCCCCTTGCGCACCTTGGCGTCGATCAGAGAGGGATGGGAGGGCAGGTCCGCGTTCACGCCGGCGTCGATGATGACCACCTCTGCCCCCACTGCACGGGCGAAGGCGTTGGCGGTCGCCTTGCCCGCCAGCAGGGTCGCGACCATCGCCTGGGTGACGAACGCCGGATAGCGGGACACGCCGTCCTCCGTCAGGCCATGGTCGCCTGCGAACACCAGCAGCGTCGCCTTGTCCGCGCACGGAGTCAGGGTCTGCTGGATCAGCGCCAGCCGGACGGCCAGATCCTCGATCCGACCGAGCGAGCCCGGCGGCCTGGCCTGGGCGTCGAGGTGGGTGCGGATCATCGCCTCGGTGATTCCGGTCATGCTTCGAAGTCCTTCAGCCCGGCGAGGCGCGCCAGAGCCGCGATGTCGAGATGGATTTCCAGAGCAGCGGCGATCTCGTCCAGCGCTGCATCAACGGCAATCCGTTGATCTATCGCCTGCGAGGCGACACCCAGTTCCGCCAGCAACGCCGCCCGCGCCGAGCCGCTGTCGAACAGGCGGTGGACATAGCAGCCGGACACCCGACCATCGGCGGAAACCGCGCCCTCCCAGCTGCCGTCCTCGCGACGCAGCAGCGGCCGGGTCAGGCCTTCGCCGGTCGTGCGCCCCATATGCATCTCGAACCCCTCGTAGGCCCCGTCGCCGAGGACGGTCCGACCGCTACAGGGTTCCAGCACCTTGTCGCCGCCGATCACCGTGTCGATGTCGAGCAGGCCCAGACCCTCCGCCGAATGCGCGCGGCCCTCGATCCCGTCCGGATCGGCGACGGTGCGGCCCAGCATCTGGAACCCGCCGCAGATGCCCAGAACCCGACCACCGCGCCGGACGTGGGCCTTGAGGTCGATGTCCCAGCCCTGCGTCCGCACGAACGCCAGATCCGACAGGGTCGCCTTGGAGCCCGGCAGGATGATCAGGTCGGCGTCGCCCGGCAGGGGCCGGCCCGGCGGCACATAGACCAGCTCGACCGAGGGCTCGGCCTGAAGCGGATCGAAGTCGTCGAAATTGGCGATGTGGCGCAGGATCGGGATGGCGATCTTCACCCGGCGCGACCCGGCCTCGACCGCTTCGCTGAGCACCACCGCATCCTCGGCCGGAAGACTCCGTGCAGACGCCAGCCACGGAACCAAGCCCATGTCGGGCCATCCGGTACGCCTCACGATCTCGGTCCGGCCGTCATCGAACAGCTTGGGATCACCCCGGAACTTGTTGATGATGAAGCCCCTGATGGCCGCATTGT
>DASVTM010000472.1:0-6428 GCA_036387575.1 Brevundimonas sp. | reverse complement strand
CTATATGGGCGAGGACCAGTCGCTTGAGCGGTTGAAGTCAGAAGCTGACGCCATCGGATATCCCGTGCTGATCAAGGCGGTCGCCGGCGGCGGCGGCAAGGGGATGCGGCGGGTTGATGCGTCTGAGGCCTTCCTTGATGCGCTGGGATCGTGTCGGCGTGAGGCGGCGTCCTCGTTCGGCGACGACCGGGTGCTGATCGAGAAATACATCCTGAGCCCGCGCCACATCGAGGTTCAGGTGTTCGGCGACAGCCACGGCGAGGTGGTCCACCTGTACGAGCGCGACTGCTCGCTGCAACGCCGGCACCAGAAGGTCATCGAGGAAGCCCCGGCGCCCGGCATGGATGCGGCGACGCGGGCGGCGATTACCGACGCAGCGATCAAGGCCGCCAAGGCCGTGAACTACGTCGGGGCAGGAACGATCGAGTTCATCGCCGACGGCACCGATGGCCTGCGCGCGGACCGCATCTGGTTCATGGAGATGAACACCCGGCTTCAGGTCGAGCATCCGGTGACGGAGTCGATCACGGGCGTCGATCTGGTCGAATGGCAGTTCCGCGCGGCGGCGGGGGAGGCGGTGCCGCTCAAGCAGGCGGACATCTCGATGAACGGTTGGGCCATGGAGGCGCGGCTCTATGCCGAAGATCCCGCGAACGGCTTCCTGCCCAGTATCGGTAAGTTGGAGCATTTCCGGCTGCCAGACGACATTCGCGTCGACACTGGCGTGTTCGAGGGCGGCGAGGTCAGCCAGTTTTACGACCCGATGATCGCGAAGCTGATCGTCCATGCCGACACGCGTGAGGCGGCGACGTCGAAGCTGGCGGACGCCTGCGGCGAAGTCGAGGTCTGGCCGGTGAAGACTAATGCGGGTTTCCTGAAACGCTGTCTCGATCATCCGAAATTTGTCGCCGGCGACGTGGACACGGGTTTCATCGCGGCGGAGCAAGAGGCGCTGATCGGCCCTCTGGAGAGGGAGGTCGCCGTTCTAGGCGCCGCTGTCCTTATCGACGGGCTCGCACGGGACGCCGATATGGAGTTAGGCATCGAGGTCATGGGACCTTGGTCGCCCACACCACGGTCGCTTTTCGGGTTCCGGTTGAATGCGTCGCCGGGCGCGCGCCTTCGCGGCTTTGCCGATGGCGTGCAGGCGGACCTGACCGTCAAGTCCCGGCCGGACTGGTCGTGGGAGGTCGATTCCGGCGAAGCCGCGTCGCAGGTCCGGGTTCGCTGGTCAAGCAAGCACGGCAGACGGGGCGTCTATGTGGATGACGACCGAGTGGCGGACTTCCGCGACTTCGGAGACGAGGTCGTGGTGTTCCGGCACGGCGTGGCCTCGTCTGTTTCGCTTCGGCCACCCCGCGAGGCTGTGTCGGGCTCCGCCTCCGACGGCTCGCTGCGCGCTCCAATGCCGGGCAAGATCGTGGCGATGCCTGCGAAGGCTGGCGACACCGTGATTAAGGGACAGCCGATCGTGGTGCTGGAGGCGATGAAGATGGAGCATGCGCTGACGGCGCCCTTCAATGGCGTGGTCGGCGAGATCGGTGTCGCGGTGGGCGATCAGGTCGCGGCCGATACGGTCCTGGCCGTGGTCACCGCCGAAGCCTGATCCCGTCGGTTCGTGTGGCATTGGATTTGCTCGCCTCATTGTCGAAGTCTCGTGGCGGGACAGTGGTGATCAATATGCAGACCCAGATGGATCGCAATCCAACGTCGTTCACGGGCCGATTGATCGGCGACCTGTTCCTCTTCACCCTGCTCGCTGTGGTCAAAATGTTGATCTGCATCCGTGGCGTCGTGAGGGGGGCGCGGGAGATCGGTCTTCTACCGCAAAAGGACGCGTCCGAACCCTGTTAAGCCTGAACAGCACGCTTCGTCGCCTCGGATGACCCGCAACGCCTTGGCGCGGACGTCGAGGCTGGATATAGCTGCACTCGGCCTGCGGGCGTGGCGGAATGGTAGACGCTGCGGACTTAAGCTGAGGATTGAGTGCGCCGGGGGAAATCCCGGACGTAGAACCGCTCAAATTCGGGGAACCCTGTAAGATGGCGATCCCGAGCCAAGCCCGTCGGACCGCGTAGTCCTTTGGGAAGGTGTAGAGACTAGACGGGCGGCGTCTAAAATCTGCGGCTTTTACGGGCCACGGGTCATGGCGAAGGGATAGTCCAGACCACGAACGATCCGGGCGTACCGGAGCGGCGGCGAAAGTCGAAGTGGTATGAAAATCCGCCGGGCGTATGCCCATGCCGGTTCGAGTCCGGCCGCCCGCACCATACTCTCCCAACCCTGTGTAACCATTCGACAGGTTCATCGGCGCGTCGCGGCCCGGCCGGGGAACGTCGTCCTGGCTATCTTCCAAACCGCTGTCATGGTTTCCCACACCATGGGATGGGAGGATGCTGGACGGCGCCCGGGTCGCGCGCCTAGGTTAACTGCGGGGGAATATTCATGTCGCAGAAGCCGCTAACGGCGCGTGAAAAGCAATGTCTGGAACTCGCCGCCCAGCGGTTGAGTGACCAGGAAATTGCCGACCGGCTGGGCATCAGCCCGCGGACGGTGGCCGCGCATTTTCAGAGCATTTTCGGGAAGCTGGGCGTTCGCGACAGGCGGCGCGCCGCCGAGCGGGTCGGTATTCAATACCTAGGTATCGCAATGCCGATGTCCGCCGACGCGGTGGTCAGCGCAACTGCAGGGGCCGAGGCGGTTGACCTCGTTCCAACGGGTTCCGAGCCCGGTCCTGCAATCAAGCCGTGGTCCATCCCGCCCGCTCCGGAACGGTTGGTCTTTCGCCTGGTGCTGGTTCTGATGTTCGCGATCGTGGGGACGGTGTTGACCGTCGGCGGAGCCGCAGTTCTGCAACTCAGTCTGGAACTGATGCAGGCCTCGGCCCCCGCCGGAGTCCGCTGAGGCCAAGGTCACGACGACACTCAATTCCGCATGTGTGCGGCAGGATATCCACCATGTCCAACATCAGCCGACTGCCAACCCTCGAAGGGGCCAAGCCCCGGTCCGAGCACCAGACGAAGCGGTCGCTGGGCGCCAGGGCCGCTCGGGAACTGCGCAGTGCAGAGCATCAACTCGATCACGCCCTCGCGTCGCATCTCGCCCTCGCCCAAACACTGGTTCTAGGGCGGATCGAGATCGGCGTCGCCGCCAATGCAGGTCAGCAGGCGCTGCTCGACCTGACCCGCGCGATCGGGTTCGCCGTCGAGGCGCGGGGCGCCACCATTCGAGCTCACGAAGGCCTGCGTCAGACTGCAGAGGAATTCTCGGTTCCATGGCGTCTTGAAGGCCCAGCGGAGCCAAAAGGCGAAACCGGCATCATCACCATGCCCACGGCTGCAGCTTGATCCGGACCCCGTAACCGGCGAACGGCGATGAACCTTCTTCAGTACGTCCTCCTGGGCGCGACGCTCATCATCCTGATCGCTTTGCTGTGGGTCGGTCAGCGGGTGGATCGGATCGGGGCGGCGGCGTTTCTGCTCGTCCTTGCGATTTCGCCGCTGCTGTATCCGTTGGAGATCGGAAACATTCGCTGGGCCGTAGCCCTGATGTCCGTCGTGTTTCTGACCGTCCTTATCGCTCTCGTGATCGCCTCGCGGCGCTGGTGGGTCGTCGCGGCGGCGGGCTTTCAGTTGGCAGCGACCGCGACTTACGCGATCGCACTGGCTCAGCCAGAGTTGCTGATCTGGACCGGCGTATCGCTCCGGCTGGTGCTCTGGATCCTGCAGATGTTCGCCTGTCTGTTCGGGATCCTTGAGGCCTGGCCTCACCGCAAGACACGTAATCCCAATCACAGGGCCAAACGCCCGTATCCCTCTGCCGAGTACATCCGATGACTAAAACAGAAACCAAATGGACGTTCGAAACCGCTGCCGAGTTCTGGCGCAAATGGTCTTCCAGCGACCTGGAGCCGGTCTGGGATCGCTTCTCTTCCGCCGAACGGTTCCTGCTGGACTGGCAGCCGGCGACGCCGAGTCAGGCTACCACGATGCTCGACGTCCTGCTTCAGACCGTCGCATCCCGCAGCGATGGGCGCGACCAGACCGCGTTGGCTCATCTGCAGCGCTACATCGGTGAGTTGCCGGCAGAGTGACGGCAGGCGTAAGCTGGCCGCCCGCCTCTGCTGCGCGAGACTCTGGACAAAATGGGCGGAACCGCTACGAGGCCCGACCGGCTCCCGCCCCACTGTCACGCATCCGCCATGCGCCAGCGCTATGGGCCGTCAGGTCATCGGAGCGTCCCAGTGAAGTCCACCTCAGCGATCGTGTCGGCTCTTCTCATGCTGGGAGCCGCTCCGGCTCTGGCCCAGACGGAAGCATTGAGAGCCCCGCTGCCGCCGTCCAATGTTGCGCCGGCCAAGCCGCAGTTGATCGTCACGATCGTGATCGACCAGTTCAGCGCCAATCTTTTCAACCAGTACCGGAGCCGTTTCACGGGTGGGCTCAGGACCTTGGCCGACCAAGGGCTCGTCTATACCAACGGGTATCAAGCCCATGGTGTGACCACAACCTGCCCCGGGCACTCGACGGTCCTGACCGGCGCCCATCCGACCCATACCGGCCTCCCCACCAACGAATGGATCGATCCGGCGACAGGCAAGGAAGTCTATTGCCTGGCAGCCCCTCGCAACACCATCGCCGGCGGAGCTGTGAGCGAAAACGGTCTTGTCGGATCGGACCAATTGCTGGCCACCAACCTGCCGGACTGGGTCAAGGCGCAGACCCCGAACAGCCTCGTCTTCGCGGTGTCGGGCAAGGATCGCGGCGCGATCAATCTCGCTGGTCACCATGCGGACGGCGCCTACTGGATCGCCGGGCCGATGCTGACGACTTATGTCGAACCCGGTCAGACCTCCGAAGCTCGGCTTGCCCCCATCGCCGCGTTTAACGCCGCCTACAAGGCGAAGCTGGCGGCTGACCCGAATCCAACCTGGGACTTCAGCCACGACTATTGCCGGACCCTGCGCGGGACGGCGATCATCGGCGGTGAGACCTTCCATGCGGACGTTCCGCCCGAACACGCCAATCTCGAGGACTCGCCCTACCTGGACGAAACCACGCTCGATGCGGCCACCTATCTGCTGGAAAGCCAGCAGATGGGGCGGCGCGGGGTCGTCGATCTGCTGGGCGTCAGCCTTTCGGGCACCGACAAGATTGGTCACGCCTACGGTACTCAGGGCCCTGAGATGTGCGAGCAGATGCTGCGTATGGATGCGGCTCTCGGCGTCTTTCTGGGTAAGGTCGCCGCTGTTCCGGGCGGGGCGATCGTCGTCCTGACCGCCGACCATGGCGGCTCGGACTTCCCCGAACGTATGCATGATCGGGGAGCGGCCGAGGCCGGCCGGTATGACCCGACGATGCTGACGCGGATCAACGATCAGCTGAAGGCGACTTTCAAGCTGACCGATGCACCCCTTCAGAATGGCGGCACCGGCTTCATCATCGCCGACAAATCGAAGAAATCGCTGGCCGAGCCGCTGCGCAGCCGGATCATCGCCGCTGCCATCCCGCTGCTGAACGCCGAGCCGACGATCACCCTCGCTGTGCCGCGCGACGAACTGCTGAGCGATCCGATGCCCGCGCCGAACGCCAACCCGGAAGAGTTGACGGTGCGGGAGCGCTTACGGTTGAGCGCCGTTGCTGGTCGGGGCGCAGATATCCTCCGCGCCTACGCCTATAACCTGACCACCAACGGGCGGATTGGCGGCACTCTCGCCAGCCACGGGTCGGTGTGGGATTACGACCGTCGTGTGCCGATCATCTTCTGGCGTCCGGGCGAGCGCGGCGAAGAGCGGTTCTGGCCGGTGCGGACGATCGACATTGCGCCGACGCTGGCCAATCTTATCGGCGTCCCGACCCCGAACACAGTGGACGGACGCTGTCAGAACCTCGGCCTGTTCGATGTTCCGGCCTGTACAATGGCGCCCGCTCCCTGACTGCCAAGGTCCTTCCGGACACCTGTAGATCGTTACAGGACGTAACTTCGTGTTTCCCGTCTGACGCCGGCCTTACGCAGTGCGTGTTAGCTTGCGAAAAGGCTTTCAGGTCTCTGCAAGGGGCTGAGGAAACGCGACCGGACAACGAGATAGTCAAATGATCAGAGCACGACGCGCGCGCATCGTCGCCACTCTCGGCCCCGCAAGCCGGGCTCCTGGCATGGTGAAGGCCCTGGCCCAGGCCGGGGTCGACGTCTTCCGCCTCAACTTCAGCCACGGCTCGCACGACGACCACGCAGCGGCGCTCAAGGCGGTTCGCGGCGCCGAGATCGCGCTCCAACGCCCGCTTGGCGTGCTGGCTGATCTCCAAGGTCCAAAGCTGCGACTCGGGCGCTTCAAGGACGTCGAAATCGACATCAAACCGGGTCACAAGATGCGGTTCGACCTGGATCCCACGCCCGGCGACGAGACGCGGGTGCAGATGCCGCACCCG
>DASVTM010000471.1:0-6330 GCA_036387575.1 Brevundimonas sp. | reverse complement strand
GAGGGCGCCAACGGCATCCAGGCCATGGATCTCGTCGGCCGCAAGCTGTCGATGGACGGCGGCGCCGCCGCCCGCGCCGTCATCGTCGAGATGAAGACCACGCTCGCCTCGCTCGGCAAGTTCTACACCGGCAAGCCGGTCGAACGGTTCAAGACGGCGATCGAGGCGGTCGAGGACGCCACCCTGTGGCTGCTGGACGCCAAGGCCGACAAGGATCGGGGCGCGGATGTACTGGCCGCTGCAGACGCCTATCTGAAACTGCTGGGCGACGTCGTGGGCGGCTGGATGCTGGCCAAGGGCGCGCTGGCGGCGAAG
This sequence comes from Brevundimonas sp., assembly GCA_036387575.1. Classification (GTDB taxonomy): domain Bacteria; phylum Pseudomonadota; class Alphaproteobacteria; order Caulobacterales; family Caulobacteraceae; genus Brevundimonas. Next base: position 6,015 of record DASVTM010000471.1, on the reverse strand, counting down.
GCCAGGCTGGACGCCAAGGATGGCGATCCGGCGTGGCTGCAAGGCAAGGTCGATCTGTACGAGGTCTATGCCGCCAACGTGCTGGGCCACGTGTCGAGCCGGTTGGCTGCGGTCGGCCAAGGTGGCGACCTGCTGCAACGCATGTCGCGGGAAGCGCTGGGGGCGTGAGACCTACCCTCTCCCGGCGGGAGAGGCCTTAAGCCTCCGGGAGCGAAGCGATCGGCAAGGCGAAAGGGTGAGGGGCTACGGTGTCCGGTCGGACGCGCCAACCCCTCACCCTCCCACTTCGCTACGCTCGCGGGTCCCTCCCTCTCCCGGCGGGAGAGGGGCAACGCCCTTGGAGGCGGTCGGACACAGGTTTGCCGTTTGACGGATGGGGATACCCTCGCACAAGGTCTGGCTTGACCCCATCTCGGAGCCTGACCCCATGAACCGTCGCGAACTGATCGCCTCGAGCGCCGCCGTCGCCCTGACCGGTGTGGCCAGCTCCACTCTCGCCCAACAGCCCGGAACCTCCATGTCCCCTGCCCCCGTAGCGCCCGTCCCTGTCCCTCCTGTGGCGAAGAAGGTCCCCGTGCGGATCGAACAGCTCGGTCGGGTCCGCGTCGACGACTACCAGTGGATGAAGGACGACGCCTGGCAACAGGTCCTGCGCGACCCCTCGATCATCAAGGCCGACGTCAAGGCCCACCTGACCGAGGAGAACGCCTATCGCGAGGCCATGATGGCCCCGACCCTGCCGATGCAGGAAGCCATGTTCGAGGAGATGAAGGGCCGCATCAAGGAGGACGACAGCTCGGTCCCCTCGCCCGATGGCTCGTGGGAGTACTACGTCGAGTACCGCACCGGCGAGCAGCATCCGCGCTACATGCGCGTCGCCCGTTCGGGGTCCTTCGTCAATGAGGCGGGCGAGGCGGTGACCCTCAACTTCATCCGCGCGCCCGATCCGGAGCTGCTGCTGGACACCAACCTGCTGGCCGAGGGCAAGGCCTACTCCGAGGTCAGCGCGACCTCCAACAGCCCCGACCACACCCTGTTCGCCTATGCCGAGGACGCGCAGGGCTCCGAGGTGTTCAGGATCTACGTGAAGGACCTGGCGACCGGCGAGGTGCTGCCCGAGGTCATCGACAGCGCCACCGAGAACTTCACCTTCTCGCCCGACAGCCAGTGGATCTTCTGGACCAACCGTGACGACAACGGCCGCCCGGACAAGATCTTCCGCCGCCCGGCCCGGGGTGGCGAGACCACGCTGGTCTATGAGGAGGCCGACGACGGCATGTTCATCAGCGTCGGCGTGACGTCCGACGACGCCTTCGTGCTGGTCTCGATCGGCAATCAGGAGACCTCCGAGGTTCGCTACATCCCGGCCTCGGACCCGACCGCGACGCCGGTGGTGATCGAGCCGCGCCACGCGGGCCGCCTGTACGACGCCGACCACTGGGGCGACCGCTGGGCCATCCGCACCAACGAGGACGCGGTCGACTTCCGCATCGTCGAGGCCCCGACCGCGAGCCCCGCGCTGGCTGAGTGGACCGACATCGTGGCCCATGCGCCAGGTCGGTTCATCGAGGGCTTCGGCCTGTTCAAGGGCCATCTGGTGCGGCAGGAGCGGGCCGAGGCCAACAGCCGCGTCATTGTCCGCGACCGCGCCGGCGACGAGCATGAGATCGCCGTCTCCGAGCCCGCCTACGCCCTGTCGCTGGGCGGGTCGTCGGAGTTCGACACCACGACCATGCGCTATGCCTACAACTCGCCGTCGACCCCCAACCAGACCTTCGACTACGACATGGCGACGCGCGAGCGGACCCTGCGGAAGACGCAGGAGGTCCCCTCAGGCCACGACCCGGCCGACTACGTCGTCGAGCGGCTGAACGCCCCTGCCCCCGACGGCCAGATGGTGCCGATCACCTTGCTGAGGAAGAAGACGACGCCGGTGGACGGCTCGGCGCCGCTGCTGCTGTACGGCTACGGGTCCTATGGGAACCCCATCCCGGCCAGCTTCTCGACCAACCGGCTGAGCCTCGTGGACCGGGGCTTCATCTACGCCATCGCCCACATCCGGGGCGGGTCGGACAAGGGCTGGAACTGGTTCCTGACGGCCCGCCGGCACACCAAGATCAACACCTTCACCGACTTCATCGCCTGCGCCGAACACCTGATCGCTGAGGACTACACGACCGCCGGCAACATCGTCGCCGAGGGCCGGTCGGCAGGCGGGTTGCTGATGGGGGCGGTCACCAACATGCGGCCAGACCTGTGGGCCGGGATCATCGGCGGGGTGCCCTTCGTCGACGTGATCAACACCATGTCCGACACCTCACTGCCGCTGACGCCGCCCGAGTGGCCCGAGTGGGGCAACCCGATCGAGAGCGCCGCCGACTACGACTACATGATGAGCTACAGCCCCTACGACAACGTGGCCCCCATGGCATATCCGGCGGTGCTGGCGACGGGGGGCCTGTCCGACCCGCGCGTGACCTACTGGGAGCCCGAGAAGTGGGTCGCCAAGCTGAGGCCCGCCACGACCTCGGGCAAGCCGATCCTGCTCAAGATCAACATGACGGCGGGGCACTTCAGCTCGTCGGGGAGGTTCGACTACCTCAAGGAGATCGCCCACGACTACGCCTTCGCCGTCTGGGCGGTGAACAAGGGCTGGGAGGCCGCGTGAGCCCAGCTCCGATGGTGCGGGTCCGTTACGCCACGGACGCGGACCTGGAGGCCGTCACGGCCATCTACGCCGAAGACGTGCTGACCGGGACCGGGACGTTCGAGCTGACCGCGCCGGGCGTGCCGGAGATGACGGCGCGGCGGGCGGCGATCGTGACGCTCGGCCTGCCGTGGTTGGTGGCCGAGATCGAGGGCGTGGTGGTCGGCTATGCCTACGCCGGGCCGTTCCGGACGCGCGCGGCCTATCGCTACACGGTGGAGGACTCGATCTATGTGCTGGCCAGCGCTCACGGGCGCGGCGTCGGCAAGGCGTTGCTGCTGGAGCTGATCGCCCGCTGCGAGGCCATGGGGCTGCGCCAGATGCTGGGCGTCATCGGCGACAGCGCCAACGTGGGGTCGATCAGACTGCACGCCGCCTGTGGCTTTGCGCCGATGGGAGCGATCGAGGGCGTGGGCTGGAAGCTCGACGACTGGCGCGACGTCGTCTTCATGCAGCGCCGGCTGGGCCCGGGCGAGACGACGTCGCCCGATGCTCCGGGGTTGCCGTTCGCCTAGCAGCCCGTCGTCGGGACGTCCTCAGTGGTGAGCGACGGACTGCTGCGTCGTGAGCCAGGGGGCGAGCTGCAGCCGACCCGGAGCCTCGCCCACGGTGTGAAGGAAGATGAACTCGCGGGCGAACGACACGACGGCCCTGATGGTGGTCTCGTCGAACGGCTTGGTGACCGCCCCCAGCGCACCGGCGAAGCCCGCGGGGATCTGTTCGGGGTTGGCGGTCAGGAAGACCACGGCCGTGCCGTACTCCTCGACCAGACGCCGTGCGATCTGGGGGCCAGTCCGGCCGTCCAGCAGGTTGACGTCGACGAAGGCGAGGTTGGGCCGCTCGCGCTCGCCGACCCCGAACGCGCCTTCGCGGTCCAGGGCGCAGCCGACGACGTCGCAACCGGCGTCGGAGAGCACCATTTCCAGATCCATCGCGAGGATGACCTGGTCTTCGACGATCATGACCCGAATGTCTGGTAGTTCCATCACTGCCGCCTCAGTCCGTGCTTGAGGGGCCTTTACGTCGTTGTGTCGACTACCCAACAGATAAATGCACGCTGCGCGGAATGGTTCAGGGTAACGGCCCTGATCGTGGAATTCGAACGCGATCGTAAGGGCGGCTGGGCCCACATAGGGACCTGGCCGGGCCAAGTATTCCCGTTTTGTGAATCAATTACGAAGACCTTGCCTCACCCGTGGGCGAGACGACTTTCGACGCCCAGCCCTACGAAACGGGTCAGGCGTGGATGGCTGGGGAACAAGGACTCGAACCTTGAATGACGGTACCAAAAACCGGAGTGTTACCATTACACCATTCCCCAGCAGGTCCGGCGTCCTGAGGGGCTGACCCCTCGGGAGGCGGTCAGATACGCCAAGGTCGCCGGGGATGCAACAGCACTTTTCGCGTTGCGCTTCTGGACTTCACCGTACTTAAGCGCGGGACGGTTTGCGGTCCCCTGACGCCCTTTTCCTCGGCGATATGAGGCTTGCGAGGGAAACCGCGCCGTTATAAACCGCGCTTCGTGTCGGAGTGTGGCTCAGTCTGGTAGAGCACTGCCTTCGGGAGGCAGGGGTCGGAGGTTCGAATCCTCTCACTCCGACCATTTTTGTAGAGGCTAACGCCAGCGACGCGGTCGCCGGCTACTTGAGTCTCAGAGCGGCCTACCCGAGGCCGATCGTCATTCCACAGTTTCAAAGACCGGCGCATTGCGAGAGATGGTGCGCGTCGCCTGATGTGCAAGTCAGGCGTCGTTGGCGGCTTTGGCGACCTCGTTCAGGCGGGCGCCGACGGTCTCGATGGTGCGGCGACCGAGGGCGGCGCGATTGGCCAGCAGTTCCGGCGATCCGGCGTCGTAGTCGGCCATCAGGCGTTTGACGAACGAGCCGTCGCGGACGTCGGACAGGACGCCGTCCATGGCCTTCAAAGACGCCTCGCCGATGACGCGCGGACCGGTCAGATAGGCGCCGTATTCGGCGGTGTTGGAGATCTTTGCGAAGGCGCCGGCGATGCCGCGCTCGTACATCAGGTCGGTGACCAGCTTGAGCTCGTAGAAGCATTCGAACCAGGCGACCTCGGGCGGATAGCCGGCCTCGACCAGCTTCATGAAGGCCCCGTCGACCAGTTCGGCGACGCCGCCGCACAGGACCACCTGCTCACCGAACAGGTCCGATTCGCATTCGGCGGCGAAGGTGGTCTCGAGGATGCCCTTGCGACCGCAGCCGAGCGCCGCGGCATAGGACAGGCCGAGCGCGTGGGCTCCGCCGGTCGCATCCTGATGCACGCCGAACAGGCAGAAGACGCCCTCCCCGGCCTCGTACAGGTCGCGGATGCGCGGGCCGATGCCCTTGGGCGAATCAAGGATGACGTCGAGGTCGGGGCGCGGCGTCACCAGACCGAATCGCACCGACAGCCCGTGGGCGAAAATCAGGGCGGCGCCGGGCTGGAGGTTGGGCTCCAACTCGTCGCGGTAGAGGTCGCGGTGGGCCTCGTCGGAGACCATGACAGCGACGACGTCGGCGCCGGATGCGGCCTCTCCGGCGGTCGCGACCGTGAAGCCGTCGGCCTCGGCCTTGGCGCGTGTCTCCGATCCAGCCTTCAGCCCGACGACGATGTGGGCGACGCCCGAATCGCGCAGGTTAAGCGCGTGTGTGCGGCCTTGGCTGCCATAGCCGATGATGGCGACGCGCTTGCTGCAGATCATCGACAGGTCGCAGTCGCGGTCGTGGAAGACGGGCAGCGGAGCGGGTAAGGACTGGTTCATGACCGACCTTCTAACGCCTTCCGCCGTCGTCGCCTTCTGGAAAGAAGCGGGCCCCAAGCTCTGGTATGCCAAGGACGAGGCGTTCGACGCCCGGTTCCGGCAGCGGTTCGAGGCTGCGCATTGGGGGGCCGCCGCTCGCCGTCACGACGAGTGGATGGAGACGGCCGAGGGCGCACTGGCGCTGATGATCCTGTTGGACCAGTACCCGAGGAACAGCTTTCGCGGCACCGGACACCAGTTCGCCACGGATGCGCTCGCGCTGGCGTTCGCGAAACAGGCGGTGGCGCGCGGGTATCTGGATCAGGTCGAACCGGAGATGCGGCAGTTCTTCCTGACGCCGTATGAGCATTCCGAGACGCTGGTGGATCACGACTCGCTTCAGGACCTGCTTGCCGGCGGGTTCGGCGCCGAACTGGCCGACGTCGCCCGCTTCGCCATCATTCACCGCGACATCATCATCCGCTTCGGGCGGTTCCCGCACCGGAACGCATCGCTGGGGCGGGTGACGACGGCGGAGGAACAGGCGTTTCTGGACGGCGGCGGGTTT
>DASVTM010000470.1:0-3470 GCA_036387575.1 Brevundimonas sp. | reverse complement strand
GAGCCGACCGCCGTTCAGCAGCGCCGGTCCGACTCCGACCAGACCGCCGGTCGAATGGTACAATGGCAGGACGTTGTAGATCGCGTCGGACGCGGTGGAGTTCGTGCAACCAGCAAAGGCGCGCATATAGGTGCGCGCGCGCGAATGCGGAATCCGTGCAGCCTTGGGAAGGCCGGTGGTGCCCGAGGTGTAGATGTAGAGGGCCGTGTCGCGGTTGGTCAGGCCGTCACGCACGGTCTTCAACGGTCTTACGGACGAACCGCTGCGGACAGCGTTATCGAGGTTACGGCGTTCGGAGGCTTCCTCCTCGGACTTCAGTCCGACGACCCACAGCATCAGGGTGCGGCCGGCGAAGGGGCGAGCCTCCTCGACCTGCTTCCATGTGCCTTCGTCCGCCACGACCTGCGCGACGTTGACGATGTTGAGGCAATGGGCGAGCGCCTGGCCCGTCAGGTTGGTGTTGATCAAGGCGGTGGCGATGCCGACCTTGGAAAAGCCGATCCAGGACGCGAGGTATTCGATCCGGTTGGTCATCACCAGCCCGATGACGTCCGAACGGCGGAGGTTCCGGCTGCGCGCCCAGTGCGCATAACGGTTGGCTAGCGCGTCGAGCTCGCGATAGGTCACCGACCGGCTCTCGTCCTCGACGGCGATGTTGTCGCCGAATTTGTCGACCGCTTCCTCGAAGTCGTCACAGACCAGTACCGGGCTATCGAGCTCGATGGGTTTGATCCGCTTCAGAAGTCGCCGGAGACCAGAAGCGAATTTGAGGTCGCGCCGAATGTTCGCTGCGAGACCCATGATTGCCGTTACTCCATATTCGCCGTCAGGCTCACCTGATGGACAACCCCTCCGCCCGGGTCAACTCGTGCGCGAAATCCGAACGACGGTTGATATGAATTCCGGCTGCGCGTGGCGCCGATGCGCCGGTAACGCACGGTCAAGTTAGACGCTTCCACGTTTGAGAAACGTTCCGTTCTACGACTTGATCCGGAAGCGCCTGCGACGTTTAATCGCGCAGCGCAGGTCGCTGAATAGTCGGTGATGGAGCGTGGGGGAATTTTCGATGCGCCGTTTTTCATTTGCCGCTGCCTTGTTCGCTATGGCTGCGGGCTCCGTGACGCCTGCTGCGGCGCAAGACTATAATGCCAATACCAACTACGGCGACCTCCAGTTGCAGGCCGGATTCACACCCGACCCCGCCCTTATCACCTTGCAAGCAGGCGGGACCCTGGATGCCGCCGATCGTTTCGACACCTGCAAGGGCTTCATCGCCGAGGCCGCCGACGTGCGCCTGATGTGGAGCGGCAGCGGCAAGGGCAGTTCGCCGATCAAGATTTCCGTTGTATCCAATGCGGACACGACCTTGGTGGTCAATGGGCCTGACGGACGCTGGTACTGCGATGACGACGGCGGAGAGGACTCCAACCCGTCCTTGACCCTTACACCCCAGAATGGCCGCTACGAGATCTGGGTCGGCACCTACACCTCCGGCGAGACTAAGAACTCCGTCCTTTCGATTTCTGAAGTCTCCAGCTTCTAGATCAACCGCCATCGAGCTGATTTTCAGCAGGCAGGCGAGCCCCGCCCCGTTGTCGTCACGAATGTGGCGACAACGGTGTTTCTTCGCGACCCCGAAGATTTCGCGGAACCTCGATCGACAGCGTCTGTTCTTTCCTCGAACTTCAGGAGGAAACGATGTCTGTCACCTATACTGATGATACTGTAGCACCAAGCGTGAACGATACCTTTGTGCCATCTTACGCCCGCAAGCCTGTGCGCCAGAAGAAGGTCCGCACCTGGATGGTGCTGGCGCCTATCGCAGCCGTGGCGCTGCTCGGCGGCGGCGCTTACATGCTGATGGACAACGGTGAAACCGCCCAGCCGCTTGTTGAGCCGGCGTCCGCGCCAACAGCCTCGGCAATGGCGCCAACCGTTCCGACCACAGAAGCCGCACTGGCCCCGATGACGTCAGCCGCTACGCCAGCCCCGATCGAGGCGACCCCCGCCCCGGTCACTCGTACCTCCGCACCGGTCCGTACCGCTCCGCTCGTGGCACGTCGTGAAAGTGCTCCTGTCCGCAGTGGCGCGGCCGGTAGTGCATCGGCTCCGCGCATCGAAACACCAGCCCAGCCCGCTGGTCCGCAGCCCTACGGCGCGACCTCATCGCTGAACACGGCGACACCGGCTCCCCGTATGGCAAACCCGTCGGTTGGTGCGCCAGCTCCCGCGATTACCGTCCAACCGCTGAACTAACGCATAACAAGTATGAGAAGGCCCCGGCGGAGCGATCCACCGGGGCCTCTTCATGTCTGGTTGCCGGCCCGAGGTCAGTTGGCCGAAGACACGCGCCAGATGACGTTGCCGACATCGTCCGCGACCAGCAGTGCGCCGGTGCGATCTGTCTGCACGCCGACAGGGCGGCCCTGCGCCTCGCCCTTAGCGTTGAGGAAGCCAGTCAGCACATCCTGCGGCGTCCCGGCGGGCACGCCGTTGGCGAATGGCACGAAGATCACCTTGTAGCCGTTGGGCGTGCTGCGGTTCCACGACCCATGTTGACCAACGAACGCGCCATTCCGCCACGCAGCAGGCAGCGTCGTGCTGTCCGAGAAGGTGAGACCCAACGACGCCGTGTGCGCCCCCAGCGCATAGTCCGGCTTGATGGCGCTGGCGACGAGGCCCGGGTTCTGCGGCTTGACCCGCTCATCCACGTTCTGGCCGTAGTAGCTGTAGGGCCAACCGTAGAATGCCCCCGGCGTCACCGACGTCATGTAGTCGGGCACCAGGTCGTTGCCGATCTCGTCACGCTCGTTGACGGCGACCCACAGCTTGCCGCTCTCCGGGTTCCAGGCCAGCCCTACCGGGTTACGCAGGCCCGCCGCATAGACCCGGGTGGCCCCCGTCATCCGGTCGATCTCGAGGATGTTGGCGCGGTTGATCTCCTCGCCCATGCCATAGTCGGCGACGTTAGAGTTTGATCCGACCCCGACGTAGAGCTTCGTCCCATCCGGACCGGCCACGAGACTCTTGGTCCAATGGTGGTTCCTCTGCGCGGGCAGGTCGGTCAACTTGGTCGGTCCGGCGGTGATCGCCGTCTGGCCCTCGACATATGGGAAGCTGACCACCGCATCGGCGTTGGCGACGTACAGACGGTCGCCGACCAGAGCCATCCCAAACGGCGACATCAGGTTCTTGAGGAACTCGGCCTTCAGCTCCGCGACGCCGTCACCGTCCGCGTCCCGCAGCAAGATGATCCTGTTGGGGCTGGGCGTTACTGCCCCGGCCTTCTTCATGAACAGGCCCTGGAAGAACCCCTTGATCCCGTCGGACTTGCCCTCGGGCTTGGGCGGAGCGTTGGTCTCCGCGACGAGGATGTCGCCGTTCGGCAGGCGATAGAGCCAGCGAGGGTGATCCAGCCCCACCGCGAAGGGGTTGGACCTTCAGGCCCGGCGCGACGACAGGCGTGGCGC
>DASVTM010000469.1:0-3814 GCA_036387575.1 Brevundimonas sp. | reverse complement strand
CCCCCGGCGTCTCATATAGGCAGGTATGACCAGCGTCCAATCCACGACTTCGGCCACTGCTTCCGAGCCCAGGTTCGAGTTCAAGGTCGCCACCCGCACGCCGGAGGGCATCATCCTGTCGCCGAGCGCCGCCAAACGTCTGGCCAAGCTAGGCGTGGCCGAGGGTCATCCGGTGATGCTGCGCGTCGCCGTCGAAGGCGGCGGCTGCTCGGGCTTCCAGTACAAGATGGATCTGGTCGAGACCGCTGAGGCGGACGATCTGCGTATCGAGACCGACGGTCAGTCGCTGCTGGTCGATCCCGTGTCGGTCCCCTTCCTCAAGGGCTCCGAGATCGCCTACGTCGACGAACTCGCCGGGGCCCAGTTCGTTGTGCGCAATCCGAACGCCGCCACCAGTTGCGGCTGTGGCGTTAGCTTCTCGATCTAGGCGCTGATCGCCTTAATCTCGCACCAGCCCGCCATCGACCACGAGGTTCTGACCGGTCACCGCCCGACTCCACGGCGAGGCGAAGAACAGCACGGCGTCCGCGAACTCCTCGGGCGTGGTGACGCTGCGGAGCGGGGTCATGCCGGCGATCAGGTCGAACACTGCGTCCGGCGTCGCGGCGCTGGCGTCCGTGGTCCGCAACAGGCCGCCCGAGACCATGTTGACGGTGATCCCCATAGGACCGAGGTCGCCCGCCGCCGTGCGGGTCAGCGACAGCAGCGCGGCCTTTGCGGCAGTATAGTCGTGATACGGCACCACCGGGTTCTAGAACAGGTTGGTGCCGATGTTGACCACCCGGCCCTCCCTGTTGCGGCACATGCCGGGCACGGCCGCCTGAATGACGTTCAGGGCGCCGCGCACCACGGTCGAGAACTGGCTCTCCATCTCGGCCCAGCCAATGTCGGCCAGCATCGAACGGGCGTCGCCGTTGAAGCTGTAGTCCAGAGCGTTGTTGATCACCGTGGTGACCGGTCCGCCGAAATGGCCCTCGGCCCGGGCGATCATCGCCTCTACCGCTGAACGATCGGCGACGTCCGCTTGGATGGCGATCACGCGGTCACCGAGTTCCGCCGACAGCGCCTCCGCCTTGTCGCCACTGGCCCGCCAGTTGATCACCACCCGCGCGCCCTGTGCAGCGAAGGCCTTGGCCACAGCAGCGCCGACGCCCCGCGCGCCGCCGGTGACGAGGACGATCTGATCGCTGATGTTCATGGCGGGCTCCTGGAAGACTGTGCGGCCTTCAAACCCGACCGGGCCGCGTGTTGCAAGGCTTTCGCACGGACGGCGGGGCTTCTTGCGGCGGGCAAGAATCAGGTTCAGGTTTCCCGCCACCTCGACCTTAACTGGACATTGAAGATGCTGACCGTGTTGTTCGCCGGCGCCCTCACGCTCGCCCAAACCGCCGCTCCCGGTTCGACCGAAGTCGCCCTGCCGTCGCCGCCAGCGTCGCTGTACGGAACCTTGCTGACACCTGCCGGAGCCACCACGGCTGTCGCTGTTATCATCCCCGGCTCCGGCCCTACGGATCGCGACGGTAACAATCCGCTCGGCGTCTCGGCTGGCACCTATCGCCTGTTGGCCGAAGGTTTAGCTGAGAAGGGCGTCGCCACGATCCGCATCGATAAGCGAGCTATCGGCAAGAGCGCTCCTGCTGCCTTGGACGAGTCCAAACTCAGCTTTGGCGATTATGCAGCCGATGCCCGGGCGTGGGCAGCAGAGGCTGCGACGCGCGCGGGTCAGCCCTGCGCATGGTTGATTGGCCATAGCGAAGGCTCGCTGGTCGCACTCGACGCGGTGCAGACGCCGGATGACAAGATCTGCGGCGTCATCTCCTTGTCTGGTGCGGGCCGTCCGGCGGGCGCGGTGATACGCGAGCAACTGGCCGCTGTGCCCGAGCCCCTGAAGACGCAGGCCTTCGCCGCGTTGGCGGAACTCGAGGCTGGCCGCACGGTTGCTGACACCCCGCCGCAGCTCGCCGCCCTGTTCCGTCCCTCGGTCCAGCCGTATCTGATCTCGTGGTTGCCGCTGGATCCCGCAAAGCTGGCGGCTGCGTATCGCGGCCCGCTGTTCATTGGTCAGGGCACGACCGACCTTCAGATCTCGATGACCGACGCCGAAGCTCTGGCCGCCGCTCGGCCTGATGCGACGCTGGTGCGGTTCGAGGGCGTCAATCACGTGCTCAAGACCGCGCCGGCCGATCAGGCTGCAAACGCCGCTACCTACCGCGATCCGGCCCTGCCGCTCGCCCCAGGCGTGGTCGAAGCCATCGCCGCTTTCATCGCCGACCACTAGACCTCAGACGGCCCATCCAGATCAGCGCGAGCGTCGTCCGCTAGAGCAAAGAACTTCTGGCGGACCTCGGCGGCGAAGGGATTGTCGCGTTCGATGGCGCGGAACACCGCCGGGCTGTCGTGGCGCACCATCTCGACCGCCTGCATGATCCGCTCGAAGCTGGTCGTCGTCATCCGCGTCGGCAGGGGCCCCATCGCCAGCAGTAGCCGCGCGATCAGGTGTGTCAGCCCTTGCACCACCGCCGCCTCGCGATCGTGATCCTCAGGGCTGACGAGGAAGACCTTCAGCTTCAGCACCGACCGGCAGAAGGCGGCGACCCGACGCGCCATGCGGGCGTCGTTGATCGGACAGACGGCGATCCTCAGGCCGGCAATCCCGTCCTTGCCGCTCTGGGGTCCGAACAGAGGGTGGGCGCCGACGATGCGGACATTCCCGGGCAACCCCTCGGCCATCAGACGCGCAGGCAGGACCTTCACCGAGCCGACGTCGATGATCACGGCGCCGGTTGTCACATGCGGAGCGATGGCGGCGACCGCCGCCTCCATCGCCTCGACGGGCACGGCAAGGATGACGATCGGACAGGCGGCGGCGCTGGCCAGATCGGTCAGCGTCACGCGGCCTTCGTTCTCCGTCGCCGCAGGATCATGGACGAGGATATCAAACGGGTCCGACAGGTGGCGCGCGATCAATCGCCCGAAGGCGCCGAAGCCGATGAGGCCGAGCTTCGTGCGCGCCGTCTCTGTCACGAGCCGAGCGTTTCCTGAAACCGCACCGGACGTCCGTGCGCCGTGCCGATCAACTGGCCGTCGCGCATGACGGTGCGGCCGCGGATGATCGTGGCTATCGGCCAGCCCGTCGCTTCGAAGCCGTCGAAGGGGGTCCAGCCGGAGCGGCTCGCCATCTCGGCGTGCGTAATCGTCTTTTGCTTCTTCAGGTCGACGATGGTCAGGTCGGCGTCATAGCCCTCGGCCATCCGGCCCTTGCCTGCCGTGCCGAACACCCGGTTTGCGCCAGCCGAAGTCAGGTCGACGAACCGCTCCAGCGACAGCTTTCCGTTGGCCACATGGGTCAGCATCACCGGCACCAGCGTCTGTACGCCCGGCATCCCCGACGGCGACGCCGGATAGGGCCGCGCCTTTTCCTCGAGCGTGTGCGGCGCATGATCCGAGCCGAGGACGTCCACGACGCCATGCTCTATGCCGCGCCACAGGCCCGCAATGTGCGGGGCGTTTCGGATGGGCGGATTCATCTGCGCCAGACCCTTGAGCCGCGCATAGGCCTCGTCACCGTCCAGCGTCAGGTGCTGCGGCGTGACCTCGACCGTGGCAACATCCTTGTTGTCGGCGAGGAACGCGATCTCTTCGGCGGTGGTGACGTGCAGGACGTGGATGCGGGCGCCGGTTTCCCGGGCCAACGCCACCAGACGCTTCGTCGAACGGATGGCGCTCTCGGCGTCACGCACCTCGGGGTGGCTGGTCCAGTCGCCGGTGCGGGCCAGAGGCCGGCGCTCGACCAGACGGTATTCGTCCTCGGAGT
>DASVTM010000468.1:0-5562 GCA_036387575.1 Brevundimonas sp. | reverse complement strand
AGGGCGGGCGTATCCTTTGGGTCGGGTGCCGAGCCTATACGGCTGACGACTACGCGGTGCTTGAGGCGGGGGGCGGCGAAGTCTGGACGACTGACATTGATCCCGACGCCGAGCGTTGGGGCGTGGCGGACCGGCACAGGACGGGCGACGTCTGCGTCATCGATCAGGTGTTCGGCGACATGACGTTCGACGCCATCAGCTGCAATGGCGTGCTGGGCTATGGCGTCGACACGCCGGAACAACAGCGTCAGGCGCTGGCGGCCATGGCGAACATCCTGCGACCGGGCGGAAGGCTGCTGCTGGGCTGGAACACCGACAAGATCGACGACCCGATCGCAGCCGGACTGACCGCGCCGGAGTTCACGCCGACCCCCTATGCCGGGCAGCCGAGCCGGGTGCAGTTCGACACGGTCACTCACGTCTACGACGCCCTGATCCGGACCTGACCGGAGGTTCGCCGGCACCGCCCGACAAACCTCCTGATCGTTATTTGCTGTAGCGTTCGGCGACCGGCGCGTAGCGATCCCAGACGGCCTTGTCGGCCAGCGAGCGCAGCAGCTTGATGTATTCCGCGTGCGACCACGCCAGCGGCGTCGCCGAGTCGGTGCCTGCGCCGGTCTCATAGTTAGCGGGCTTGACCCCAACCCCATCCCAGACCTGTTCGGACAACAGCAGGCCGTCGTTTGCGAACCGCTCCATGCCTCGAACATAGGTCTGGCGGATGGCCGTCAGGTCGGCTGCTGAGCCGCCAGACTGCAGCGCATGAGCCAGTTCGTAGTGGCCGCGTTCGCCGGTGAAGATCGGCCAGACACGGCCGCGCTGGGCCGGATCCTGCTGATCGCCGCTGCCGCCCTGACCATAGTTCAGGCCCCGGTCGGTGGTTTCGCCATAACCGTCGATACCGTAGCGACGCCAGCCGGGCGTGGTGTCCCCGGCAGGACCGAAATCGTAGCGCACGCGGGTCAGGTCCTCCCGGGTCTGATCGTCATACTCGGGCAGGGTCGCGAGGATGTGCGGATCGTTGGCCGAGCGGACGCCGTAGCGCACCAGTTCGAGGAAGCCGCCGTCGACGACGCGGTCCTGGGCCTGGCCCGGCTGGCCATTGTTGTCGCCCATCTTTGCGTGGCTGTTCGGATCCTCGGTCTTGGACAGGCGCATGAAATAGTCGCCGTCCCCCAGCGCGCCGTCGGTGGTGAACATCCGCGCGTCGGCCTTCTTTGAATAGTCGTCGGCGGCGGCGAGATAGCGGGTTGCCGAGGCCGTGTCGTTCGAAGCCTTGGCGATGTCGGCAGCGACGGTTAGTCCGGCGATAACGGCGGCCGTGGTCGAAGGCGAATAGCCGTCCTGTTCCTCCCAGCGCTCCTGCTGGGTGAACGGCGGCGTCACGGTGCGATCATTCCACAGGATGCCGATCTTGCCGCCGGTGACGAGGAAGTCCGCTGCGGGCTTTATCATCCGGCCGTACATGGTCTGGAGTTCGGCGTCGGACACGAGGCCCGCCTTCCACAGACGCCAGCCGAGCATGATCGGCATGGCCGTCTGATCGAGCTGGACACCGACCCATTCGACCTCGCCGTCGACGTGGGTCTTCTGCAGGAACCAGCCGGTGGCGCCCGTATTGCCCGGGGTGTCGGCCTTGACCTGAACCTGTGGCAGGTAGCGGAAGGCGGCGACCGGCGTCTGATTGTCGCCCAGCGCCAGCAGCGCCATGGCCACCTGATAGAAGTCGCGCGGCCAGACGGCCTTGTAACCGGTCGAGCTTACGGTCGCGTCGACCGTGTCGCCCCACGGGTTGGACAGCGATGCGATCAGCGCGCCCGCGTGGGTGCGGTCCTCCTGCGTCTTCAGCATCAGGGCCGAGGCATAGGCCAGCTTGCCGCCGTCGGTGGACTGTTCGGCGATGCGCGGCAGGTCGGTCAGAGAGACGATCCAGTCCTCCCAGCCGACGCGCGCGTCCGTGCCGTTGAACCGGGCCAGAACCTCGTCAAGACCGGTCGAGAAACTGCCGTCGGCCGCCGTCTCGGCAGCCGCCTTCGACGCGCCGAAGCCGATGACGAAGTCGCGCGTCAGGCTCTGGCCCGCCGCGATGGTCGGCAGGGCGCCGGTCAGGACGACGGCGCCGGCGGTGTCGCCGGTTGAGGCGTAGGCGTGGGTCAGGCGACCGTTGGCCTTGAGGTCGGTCAAGCCATCCGAGGCGCCGAGGAAGCCCGCGCTGGCGGTGTCGAACGGCGCGCTCGGGCGCAAGGCCAGATGGACGTCGCCCTCATGGGCATACAGGCCGTTGGCGTCGGCCGAGGCGAAGTCGCCGCCGCCCGTGTTGGCCATATGCGGCTCGAGGATGGCGTAGGGCGTCACGGCTGCGCCGGTCGCCTTGATCGTGACGCGCAAAACGAGCGCGTTGCGGTCCGGGTCGGTGAAGATGCGCTTTTCGATCTCGTAGCGACCGGCCTTGTCGGTGGTGACCACGCGATAGGCGGGCGACAGCGGGCGGCCCTGAGCGTCGGAGTTCAGGTATGCGGTGTGTTCGGTGGTGTCGGTTCCCTCAAGCGACAGGCCCGCGTCGGACGCGAGCGCGAACCGCAGCGACTTGATCTGAGCCTCATGGATCAGGCCGAACATGGTTTCGGTCAGGACACCGTCGGCGATGGAGAACCATACGCGCGACACGGCGCCGGTCGCGCCGCCATCCTTGTACTGGCCGTCGACATAGGCCTCGTAGGACGCGCCGACGCCGGTCTTGGCGGCGCTGGACCATGTCGTCGTCGTGCCGGGCGCACCGGGTGCGACGGCTTCGGTCTGAACAGAAGGGGCTGTCGGAGCCGCGGGCATCGAGGCGCAGGCGCCAGTGGCCAGAAGGGCGGCGACGGCGGCGGATGCGGTAAGGCGCTGGATCAGGGTCATGGTCAGGATACTCACGATGCGATCGCCGCGGAGGATGGCGACAGGAGGAATTTCAGAATGTGAAGTTGGGGACGCATCAGGCCTTGCCCGCTTCCTTGACGCGCAGGGCGGCTGCGGCGGCGATGAAGAAGGACACGCCGCCGATGACCAGAGCCCATATGGCCTGACCGCCGAACACCGACTTCAGGATCAGACCCAGCAGGGTCGCGGCGACCAGCTGGGGCACGACGATGAAGATGTTGAAGATGCCCATATAGACCCCCATCTTGCGCCCCGGCACCGCTCCCGAAAGGATGGCGTAGGGCATCGACACGATCGAAGCCCAGGCGAATCCCACACCGATCATCGGCAGCCACAGCAGGGCCGGATCGCGGATCAGGAAGATGCCGATCAGGCCCAGCCCGCCGAGCGCGAGGTTGAGGGCGTGAGCGCCGCGCCGACCGGTTCGCTTGGCGATGACGGGGATCAGGAACGCCGCCAGCGCCGCGACGCCGTTGTAGACGCCCATCAATACGCCGACCCAGTCGGCGCCCTCGCCATAGGCGGCGGAGGTAGGGGAGGCGGCGCCGAAATGGACGGCGGTGACGGCGGGGGTCGTGTAGATCCACATGGCGAACAGGGCGAACCAGCTAAAGAACTGGACGATGGCCAGATCGCGCATAGTGGCCGGCATGCGGAAGATGTCGTCGAGGATCTCGGACAGGCCGTTCGATGCTCGGGCGCGATGCATCAGGCCGACGATGATCTGCAGCACGCCGAAGACGGCGAGGCCGCCGAACAGGACGTAGAGTTCCTTCTCGATCCCGGCAATGGCGACGCCGATGAAGCCCGCAGCCCCGACCGCGAGCCAGATCAGGCCTCCGATCATATAGGCGCGCACCGACCGGGCCGGAGCCTCAGCGTCGGTCGTAGAGGATACGGCGGCAGCGGCGTCGAAAGCGGCGATCTGCTCGGGGCTGTATTCGCGCGTGGTGAAGACGGTCCAGAGAACGGCGGCCAGCAGCGAGGCTGCGCCGACGTAGAAGGCGATGCGGACGCTGTCGGGGACGACGCCTTCAGGCGCTACCGAGGCGACCGCGAACACGTGCGAAAGCACCCACGGCAGGACCGAGGCGAACACGGCCCCGGCGCCGATGAAGACGCTCTGCATCGCATAGCCGGCGGTGCGCTGGTCCTCGTTCAGATTGTCGCCGACGAAGGCGCGGAACGGCTCCATCGTGATGTTGATCGAGGCGTCCATGACCCACAGCATCAGGGCTGCGAACCACAGGCTCGGCGAGTTCGGCATGGCGATCAGGGCCATCGTCGTCAGGATCGCGCCGAACAGGAAATAGGGCCGACGCCGACCCAGACGCCCCCAGGTCTTGTCGCTGAGGTGACCGATCAGGGGCTGGATCAGCAGCCCCGTCATCGGCGCGGCGATCCACAGGATGGCCAGACTGTCGACCTCGGCGCCCAGCGTCTGGAATATGCGGCTGGTGTTGACGTTCTGGAGGCCGAATCCGATCTGGATGCCGAAGAAACCGACGCACATGTTGACGATGGCCTGCGGCGTAAGCCGCGGGCGCATCGACAACAGGCCGGGCGATCCTGTGGGGGACGTCATGAGAGACTCGCCGGAGAATTAAGGGACAAGATCAGCGGTGAATTCGACGACGATAAATACGCGCGAGTAGCCATATTCACCGCTTCCTGCCCAGCGGTACGAAGCGGATCGCCTGACCGCCGCCGGGCGCGAGGGCCAGCGTCAGGGTGTCGCCCGACGTCACTTCGCGCTGTTCGATGATGATGTCCTCACGCTTGCCCTTGAAGTCGGCGTTCGGGCCGTCGCGATAGATTTCGGCACGGTAGCGGCGGCCGTCGTCGAGGAAGTCGAGAGAGGCGTTCAGGACGCGCGGGTTCTCGTCGGTGATGGCGCCCAGAGCCCAGACATCGGAGTTGCGGTCCTTGCGGGCGATGGTGACGAAGTCGCCGACCTCGCCGTTCAGCACCCGGGTCTCGTGCCAGTCGCACGGCACGTCCTTGATGAACTGGAACGGGCCGGGATTGGCCTCGTAGTTGACCAGCAGGTCGGCGGCCATCTGGATCGGGCTGTAGATGACGACATAGAGCGCCAGTTGCTTGGCCCAGGTCGTCTGCACGCCGCCGGGGCTGCGTGTCTCCATCCCGAAGATGCCGGGCGTATAGTCCATCGGGCCGGCCAGCAGGCGGGTGAAGACCAGATTGGGCTCATGCTCGGGCGGGTTGCCGGGTTGACCCCAGGCCGCATATTCCATCCCCCGCGCGCCTTCGCGGCTGATCATGTTGGGATAGGTGCGGCGCAGGCCGGTGTCCTTGAACGGCTCGTGGGCGTTGACCGCCACCTTGTGCCGAGCGCCGGTCTCGACGACTTTCATGTGGTGTTGGGCCATCGCCTGGCTCTCATGCCACGCCATGACCATCGATCCGTCGGGCCCAGCGACACGCGTGCCTTGGGCATCCGCGACATAGCCGGTCTTGACCGAGTGGACGCCGAGACGCTCGTACAGCGCCATCGCCGGTTCGAGTTGTTGTTCGTAGTGGAAGGCGTTGCCGCCGGTTTCGTGGTGACCGATGAGCTGGACGCCCTTCGAACGGCCGTGGGCAGTGACCGCTTCGATGTCAAAATCGGGATAGGCTTCG
>DASVTM010000467.1:0-3290 GCA_036387575.1 Brevundimonas sp. | reverse complement strand
ATTCCACCCTCGAAGGTTTCAAAAATCGCCGCAGTCGTGAAGCCCGGCAACTCGTAGTTGCCATTGACGAAGGTGATCGACTGCGCCGCTGCCGGCGTGGCAAACGCAGCAGCCACCACAGCACTTGAGATCAAGAATTTCCGCATAATAAACTCCCCGTTCGGTCGTCGGCATTACGCCGAGCGGTTGATGACAACTTTTCTTCCGAGAAATTAATTAACCGATTCGCAACTATGAGTCCAGAGTTTTTGCGCACTGCAGCGAGACGCCAATCGCAGCTGAAGCGAGATTTAGAGGAGTTTGAGCGAAAAAAACGTCCAGCAATATCAACAGCATGGACTTGGACCTAAACATTCATTTTAGAGTCGGGTGTGCTTCTCCCCTGAGCTATGTTAGGTAGAATGTGCCAGTTCGGGACCGCACTCGGCGACGCTAAATCGCATGACGCGCACCCTGTGTGGGTCCATCTCATCAAGTTGCTTGCGTTGGGGAAGGTTGATCCCGCCGAGCGCCGGAATCCAGACTGCTCCGTCGCTCGATCATCCGCCCGCCAGCCTGCCAACCACCCGTCGGCGCGCCGATCAGCCAGTCAGGGTCTCAGACCTGCCGCCGCCGTAGGAGGCGCGCCCGTAAGACCTCGCACCACACCCTTGTCGCAAGACGATCGATCGGCTGGCCAGGCAATGCGACCGGCCTTGGTTCGCGACCCCACTGCGCGACGAACGAGGATGACCAGAGGCGCGAACGCCGACGGAACTCGCGCTCGAGGCGACGGGTTACCCATCAACTGGGCGTGTTTCGATATTATGCCGTTGACATGGGATTCGCGGAGTGAAACGACGGTGTTAATCAATGCTGTTAAGCAAAATCAGAACCCCAGGGGGCAGATGGGAGAGGTGAGATGAGGCAGATGGCTGGGGATTGCGACGTGTTCCTCGAAGCGTCGACGATCAGCTGGAAAGACATAGCCGCCGCCATGCTGATGTCGTCCGGGCTTTGGGTTGCCATCATCGGGGCCTGCAACGCCATCGTTTGACCCGGCCCACGCTGGCTCGGAGCCCGCTCGTTCGGCCCATTGCTGGATGATCGGGCCGCGATGTTGGCGCATCCGCGGCAGCGCGCCGTCGTCCGAACAGACCGACAGCGTGCTCCCTGGCTAGAAGGGCTGCTCACCCAGATAGTTGCCCGCCTGGGCATAGCGACAGACCATGACATCCTCGACCGGCCCGGTCGCGATCGCGCACCCGACCTCGCCGGTGTCGCGCCACATCAGCTGGGTATAATGGCCAACGTCGGCAACCTTGCCGGTGACGCTGTTGTGCGGAAAGGCGCCTGGCTTGAAATAGCGTTTCTCGCGGATCCAGCCGTCCACCATCGCCTCTGCGGAAAAAAAGCCCTTGGTGCCGGCCCAGAGATTTTCTCCCTGGGGATCGGCGGCGCGTTCGGGAGCATGTTCGAAGGCGCCTGTCGCCGCCAGGCGATCGGCCCACGCCTGGGCCGACGCCGCGAGGCCGGAGTCCCATTGCAGCGGGCGGATGCTGGCTGCCGTCCGTTCGCGATTATGCGCCGCCAGCACCCGCTGTTCGAAGTTGGAGGTCAGCCCGGTCGCCCCCGCCAGAAACGGGGCGGTGAGCGCGAGGACGCAGGCGGCGATCGGTGACGCCTTCGAACTGCTGATCATCGCCGTGACACCTTCCGCTGTTCGCGGAACGGTGTCTCATGATGCTCTCTACGGTCGGTTTAGCGGTGGGGTTAATAGCGCGACAACGATCGCCGCCGCGCTCTTCGTCAGGCCGTCGTCTCCCCAGCCCGACCGCTGGTCGATGTCCCCGACCGCTCGATCGAGACGATCGAGCCGCGCCGGACCTGCGCGAACATCCTGCGGGCAAATTCCCTTGGCACGCCGATGCAGCCGTGCGTCGCCGAACCCCGGCGAACACTGCTGGCATGGATTGCGACACCATCGTGCGTCAGGCGCAGCATGTAGGGCATCTCGGCGTCATAGAGCGACGAGCGATGCTTTTCCGCTCGTTGAAGGATCGGGAAGACTCCGGTCGGTGTCGGCTTGTTGTCGGTTCCGTAGAGAATGACGGCAGTACCGATCTCATGCCCGGCCCGGAACAGCGACAGCGTTTGTGTGGTGAGGTCGATCCTCACCCACGCCGGCCCCTCTGGAATGTTGGCGTCGTCCCAGACATAGTCGCCATAATTCATCTGTCGGCCGACATTGAGAACGCTGCGGACCGGGCGCCGCTTGCCGTCGGCGGTGGTGAGCACGGGCAGGGCGCCAGCGGGATAGCGGATGCGCGCCTCGGGCCCTGCCGGGAGAGTGACCACCTCGCTGCCCTGCGCGACGCCATTCTCGCGAACGACGACGCCGGCAGTCGCCAGTGTCGCCGTCGCCAGGCCAAAGAGTATCAGGAACCGCATCCGACCGACCTCAGCCGCGAATAGCGCGAGTTACATCGTCGCCAGGCGTCCCCAGGGGGACGCTCAGGCTGGCCGCTGCCCCGATCTTCCTCCGGCGCAACACGGAGCCGATCATGAACAGTCCGATCATCATCGTCAGCCAGGTCTCTGGCTCAGGGACCGGGGACGTTGGAGGGACCAAGGGCCCGCCCCCGACGGGAGGCTCACCGCCGCCGCCGACGCCGGGCCCGTTCGAGGTCGGCGGAACGAAGAACGGCGCACCGCCTCCACCGCCTCCGCCTCCACCAGCAACGATCCCCGAATCGCTGAACAAGGGCGTTCCGGCCAAATCCCCGTCGACCGGTTCGGCGATCGTCATACCCGGCGTTCCAGGCGCTTCGGTCTCCACGGGGCCGGCCGGTCGCGACCGGCCGCTCGACAACACTCGTTCGCGCGGAACGACTCGCGCAATCTGCACGCCTGAACTAAGTGGCGGCTTTTTCTGGGTCAGGGCGCCCGGCGCGCGCTCGCCAGGCGATCGCGCGGCGAACAAGGAGAGCGGATCCTTCAAGGCCTGGGCAATGGCACGCGGGTTGAGCAAGCCGCCCGACCAGGCGCCGATGCCCAGTAGCGCCAGCACCGCGACCGCAATCTTCCATCGCTTGCTCACGCCCGTCTTGATGACCTGCCCC
This sequence comes from Brevundimonas sp., assembly GCA_036387575.1. GTDB lineage: Bacteria > Pseudomonadota > Alphaproteobacteria > Caulobacterales > Caulobacteraceae > Brevundimonas. The sequence continues at coordinate 189 of DASVTM010000467.1, read as the reverse complement.
TCCCCTTTGGTGACCACGACATGTGACATCGGTGGCACTCCCTTCAGATATAACGTTCCGCAGACAAAACGGTTGCATCCTCGGATCGCTACCGTCCCCAGCGGGTCAGATGCGGTCTCGTTGCATCGGCCCGCTTTCTCGACGGCAATGGTCCTGCGTAGGCGCTGATACGTACGCCGTCGAGCCTAT
>DASVTM010000466.1:0-3797 GCA_036387575.1 Brevundimonas sp. | reverse complement strand
CCAAGCTGATCGCCGATCAGGAAGACCACCACTCCAAGGCCGAGGGCTGGATGCACCAGATCACGACGCTTCGCGCTGAGCTGGAAGGCGCCCGCGCCGAAGCGGCGATGTCGTCTGCGGCTCTGGACACGGCTCGCCGCGAGCGTAGCGGCCGCCCGGTGGTGACCGAGACCCACGGCTCCTTGCAGTCCATCGTGGGCTGACAAGGGACGCGAAGCGGAACCGTGGGCCCGATCCCGGGTTAAGCCCGGGCTCAGATCAAAGGACCTCCCCATGGACATCACCCAGCTGATTCTCGACGATCATGCTGAACAGCGCAGGCTGTTCGCGATCATCGAGCAGATCGGCCCTGACGACGTGGACGCCCTGACCAAGGTCTGGAGCCGGCTGTCCGCGTTTCTGGATGTTCACGCCGAGGCCGAAGAGCGGTTCTTCTATCCGCAACTGCTGAAGCGCGGCGAGGGCGCCAACGACGCCGAGGACGGCACGGTCGAAGGCGAGACCGAAGACGCTATCGAGGACCATAACAAGCTGCGCGATGCGGTCGCGGCGGCCAACAGGCTGCCGATCGGCACCGGCGCCTGGATCGAGGCTGTCGGCAAGGCCAACGTCGTCAACTCCAAACATATGGGCGAAGAAGAGCGTCAGGGTCTGACCGACTTCCGCCGTCATGCCCCGATCCAGCTTCGCCACGATCTGGCTGTCCAGTTCGCTGCGTTCGAGTCCGATCACCTGTTGGGCATCAAGCCGGTCAACAAGGACCCCGAGGCCTATATCGAACAGCACGGCTGAGGCCGCGCTGGCTCTCGCTATTGCCCCGGCTCTTGCTACTGCATGGCATAGAACTGGATGAGTTCATACAGGAAGTCCCGGCCTTCGTAGAGCGAGCGGACGCGCAGTCGCTCGTTCAGGCCATGGACCCCGTTGCCGTCCGGATCGGTGAACATGCCGGTGACGCCATAGGTGGGGATCCCCGCGGCGTTGGTGAACTGTCCGTCGGTGGCGCCGGTCGAGAGGGTCGGCACGACCGGAACACCGGGCCAGATCTTCGCCGCAACCGTCTTCACCGGATCCAGGATTGCGGGCGTCAGCGGTGGCGGCGGCGAGGTCGGGCTGGGCTCGCCGGTGGTCGCAATGGTGATGGCCGGGTTAGCCAATGCACCGGCGATTTCCTCTTGAGTTTCCGCGAGGGTATGGCCCGGCAGGATGCGGCAGTTGATGTTGACCGTGACCTTCTGCGGCTGGGCGTTCGGCGCGTGCCCGCCGTTGATCAGCGTCGGAATACAGGTCGTCCGCATCATAGCATTCCAGACCGGGTTGGCTGCGGCCAGACGCGCGGCGGCGGCGGTGTCGGGCGCCTCGTTAGCCGTCAGGGCGCGCAGGTCGGCGGCGCTGGCGGGCGTGGTCTCTGCGATCGCAGCGAAATAGGCGCGCGTCACCGGTGACAGTTCCAGCGGGAAGTCGTGCTTCACCAGCCGATCCAGCGCTGCGCCCATGGCGCCGATGGCGTTGTCTTTCCGTGGGCGCGCCGAGTGACCGCCCGGGTTGGTCAGCTCCAGCATGAAGTCCTGATAGACCTTCTCGCCAGCCTGGATGTTGAGCGCGATACGGTTGGCATTGGCGTCGAGCTGTCCGCCCGCGCCCTCGTTCAGGGCGAACGCCGCCTGCAGGGTCTCGGGGTGGTGCTCCAGCAACCACTGGACGCCGTTCCAGTTGTCGTTTGTTTCCTCGCCACAGGTCAGGGCGAGCTTGATGGTGCGACGTGGCTGGAAACCCTGCTGCTTCAGGCGGATCAGGCTGTCGACCCAGACTGAAGCCTGCGCCTTGTCGTCCGAAGCGCCGCGCGCATAGAAGAAGCCGTCCTCCTCGACGAGGACGAAAGGATCACGCTGCCAGTCGGCACGCCGGGCCTCGACCACATCGATATGGGCCAGCAACAGCATGGCGGGCGCGGCGGTGTCCGTGCCGGGCAGGGTGGCGATCAGAGAGCCGAACTTCGGCTGGTCCTCGGGGATCAGGACGTTGGCGTCGGCATCCGAGAAACCGGCGGCGGTCATCCGCGCCACCATTCGCTGGGCAGCAAGGGTGCAGCTGCCTTCGGACAGGGTCGTGTTGGTCTCGACCAGTTCCTTGTACAGATCGCGGAAGACCGTCTGGTCGGCTCGGACCGGAGCGGCTTGCGGCGTATCGGCCTTGGCGATGGTCACGGTGGCGACGACGATCAGCAGGGCGGCTGCGCCGAACAGCGACAGGATGATCCGGCTGGTGCGCAGCTTCTTCATCTCGACATAGGCGGCTTCGTCGAGCCAATAGGTCCCGGAACCGGTGTCGATCACCGCCCCGCCCTGGACCAGCCGACGGAGGGCTCCGCGCTGGATCAGTCGACCTTCAGCCAACACCACAGCCGTTTCCGGTGCTGTCGCATGAGCCTCGCGCAGCGTATGGACGATCCGCTTGCCGGCCCGCATCGATGCCGCCGCTACTGCACTTGCGCTTGCGCTCATGATCCCCGTCTCCCGTTTCGCGCGGACATTAGCGGGTCCACGGACCAACACCAATGCGGATCGGGCGTCTGGTCATTGTTCGGTAACCGGGTTTCGGGCAGAACAGAACGAATGCCGAACATGATGATTCAGAATGGTCCCATTGGTGGCCCCGTCCGCATCCTCGGACTCGACCCCGGCCTGCGCCGGACGGGGTGGGGAGTGATAGTGTCCGAGGGCTCGCGCCTGCGCTGGATCGCTCATGGCGTGGTCACGCCTGACGAGCGTGCGCCGTTCTCGGAGCGGCTGCTGCATCTGCTCGAGGCGGTAGGCGAGATCTGCGTGGCGCACGCGTGCGAAGAGGCCGCGATCGAGGAGGTGTTCGTCAACGTCAATCCGTCCTCGACCTTGAAGCTGGGCCATGCGCGCGCCGCCGTCATGCTGGCGCCGGCCCGATGTGGCCTGCCGGTGGCCGAATATTCGCCGAACCTGATCAAGAAGGCCGTGGTGGGCGCCGGGCATGCCGACAAAGGGCAGATCGCCTTCATGGTGAAGCGGTTGATGCCGGCCTCGTGCCAAGGGGTGGGCGGCGACGTGAAGGCTGACGCCGCCGATGCGTTGGCGGTTGCGATCACCCATGCCCAACTGCGCAAGCGGGCGCTGCTCGAAACCCTGCGAGGCGCGGCATGATTGGTCGTTTGAGAGGCGTTCTGGCCGAGATCGAGGAGGGCCATTGCCTGATCGACTGCGCCGGTGTCGGCTATGTCGTCGCCTGTGGGGCGCGAACGTTGGGACGACTTCCCGCGCCGGGCGACGAGGCCACCCTGCATGTTCACAGCCAGTGGAGCGAGGACGGGGGCCCTCGCCTGTATGGCTTCCTGACCCGTGACGAGCGCCGGGCGTTTACGACGCTGCTGGCCATTCAGGGCGTCGGACCCAAGGCCGCGCTGTCGGTGCTCGACGTTCTGCCGCCGGGCGAACTGGCGGGCGCCGTGGCGCGTGACGACAAGGCGGCCGTGGGTCGCGCCAACGGCGTCGGTCCCAAGCTGGCGTTGCGCATTGTCACTGAGCTGAAGGGCAAGTCGCTGGGTGATATCTCGTTCACGCCGAATGCGCCGGGCGTCCACACCGAGATCGCGGCCCCGGTCCCGAGCGTGTCCGGGGAGGCTGTCTCGGCCCTGCTGGGTCTGGGCATTGCCGAGATCAACGCCCGTCGGGCCGTCGATCAGGCGCTGATCCGTCTGGGTGAAGATGCCGAGCTACCCGCCGTCATCCGCGCTGCGCTGCAGGAGTTGGGCCGGTGACGGGGGAGTC
>DASVTM010000465.1:0-7124 GCA_036387575.1 Brevundimonas sp. | reverse complement strand
AAGATGTCGATGCCGTCCGATCCCCGCGCGCTCGCCCGGATGGTCGCCCAACTGTCCCGCGAGCTGGGTGCAGCGGTCAAAGCCTACGGCGGCGCCGGCGGGTCGATGACCGATCTGGCCTCAAATGCCTCTACTGCGGCGCCGGCTGCCGAGGGACAGACTGCCTCGGCCGTCGGGGAGCCCGCGCAGGCCGCGCCTTCGGCTGATGTGGTCACCGCTGAGGAGGCCGGCGAAGTCGAAGGTGCTGACAACGAGGAGAAAACCACCCCGACCGATCCCTATCGCCAGGCGTTCGAGAAGCAGCAGGCCCAGTCGGCGGATCAGGCCCGCAAGGCGGAGGGAGCCAAGGCGGACTCGGAGTTCGTCACGACCGTGAAAGGCCTCGTCGCCGATCTGAAAGCCATGGCGAAGAAGGCCGAGGCCGACGCCAAGCGATCAGGTGAGAACGGTTCGGACGCCGACGCAGCGAAGGCGGCGCTTGAGACAGTGGACACTCAGGTCGATGCCGTCGCCAAGGCGCTGACCGGCGGTATGGTCTCCCTGACGATCTAGGGCCTCAGGCCTTGCGGACGAACTCGGTCCGCAGCACCAGACCCCGCACCTTGTCGACATTGGCCTCGATCTCGGCCTCGTCGCCGGTCAGCCGGATATTCTTGACGACGGTCCCGCGCTTCAGCGTCACTCCGCCCGACCCCTTGACCTTGAGGTCCTTGATCAGGGTCACGCTGTCGCCGTCAGCGAGCACGTTGCCGTTGGAGTCTTTGGTCGGGGTGTCGGTCATGGCGAAGCTTCTCGCGGGCGGACCGGCTGAGGTCACCTCTCCATCGCCGGAGGGCGATGGAGAGGACAGATCGCGTAAGCGATCAGGTGAGGGCGACTAGGTCTATCCGCAGAGTCGCTAGTCCCATCCGCCGGCGTCGCCCTCTCCTGGTCGTCGCTACGCGCCAACCTGTCCTCTCCATTCGCCTTCGCGAATGGAGAGGTGAAACGTCAATCCGGTACGTTGGCGTCCAATTCATCCAGCCAGACGCGCGCATTGCCGTCGGACGGGGCGCGCCAGTCTCCGCGTGGAGACAGCGATCCGCCAGTCACCACCTTGGGTCCGTTTGGCAGGGCCGAGCGCTTGAACTGGCTGGTCTGGAAGAAGCGGATCAGGAATTTCCGGAGCCAGAATTTGATCGTCGCCAGGTCATAGGCGAGGTGATCCGCCTCCGGATGATGGGGCGGCCATTCTCCCCGCGACGCGTCACCCCACGCCTGATGACAGAGGTAGGCGACCTTGGACGGCTTGAGGCCGAAACGGGTGACGTAGAACAGGAAGAAGTCGTTCAGGGCATAGGGGCCGACGGTTCCCTCCGTCGACTGGATCTTTCCGTCGGCGCCGGCGGGGACGAGCTCGGGCGAAATTTCTGTGCCAAGAATGCTGTTCAGCACATCGGCTGCGCCAGCCATCTCGTTCAGCCCCGCGACCCAGCGGATCAGATGCCGGATCAGGGTTTTCGCCACCCCGCCGTTGACGTTGTAATGGCTCATATGATCGCCGACGCCATAGGTCGCCCAGCCGAGCGCCAGTTCCGACAGGTCGCCGGTTCCAAGCACGAAGCCGCTGTTCTGGTTGGCCAGCCGGAACAGATAGTCGGTCCGCAGCCCGGCCTGCACGTTCTCGAAGGTGATGTCGTGGACCGCCTCGCCCCGCCCGAAAGCGTGACCGATGCCCTCCAGCATGGCCTGCGCGGCGGGCCGGATGTCGATCTCAGCACCGGTGATCCCCAGAGCGTTCATCAGCGCCCAGGCGTTGGATTTCGTGCCCTCCGACGTCGCGAACCCGGGCATGGTGAAGCCGAGAATATCGGTTCTCGGCTTGCCCAGCCGATCGAACGCCCGACAGGCGACCAGCAGGGCCTGCGTCGAATCCAGCCCGCCCGACACGCCGATGATGATCTTCTTCGATCCGGTCGATTTCAGGCGCCGCATCAGCCCCTGAACCTGGATGTTGAACGCCTCGTAGCAGTCCTGATCCAGACGCGCGGGATCGTCCGGGACGAACGGAAAGCGGTCGAGCGGGCGGATGAGAGGGGTGTCGCCGGCGTCTTCGCGGGCCTCGAACAGGACTGTGTCGAACGTCTGATCCTCGCCGAGCTCGCGCCGGGCGCAGTCGGCGAACGTCCCGGTACGCAGGCGCTCGAGCCCGATCCGGTCGACGTCGATATCGGCCACCGTCAGGTGGGATTCCAGCGAAAACCTTTCGCCGTCGGCGATGCGCGCGCCGAGTTCGTGGATCGTCGCCTGCCCGTCCCAGGCCAGGTCCGTGGTGCTTTCACCCCAGCCGGAAGCTGCAAAGACATAGGCTGCCATCGCGCGCGCCGACTGACTGGCGCACAACAAGGCGCGATCGTCGGACTTGCCGATGACGATGTTCGATGCCGACAGGTTCAGCAGAATTCTCGCGCCGGCCATGGCCTGACGCGTGGACGGCGGCAGGGGCGCCCAATAGTCCTCGCAAACCTCTACGCCGAAAACGAACCCCGGCCGGTTCTCCGCCGCAAAGATCAGCCGCGTCCCGAACGCCCCCCATTCTTCGCCGAGGTCGGGAAGATGGTCGTCGGCCGGGCTGAACCAGCGCTTCTCGTAGTATTCCCGATAATTCGGCAGATAGGTCTTGGGCACGACCCCAAGGACACGTCCTTCTCCAAGCACGACGGCGCAGTTGTAAAGGCGGTCGCCCGTGCGGATCGGCGCGCCTATGACGGCGATGACCCCGGTTTCTGCAGTCACGCGCGCCAGATCATGGATCCGCCGCTCGACCTCCTCCAGCAGAGCCGCCTGCATCAACAGGTCGTCGATCGCATAGGCGCTCAGCGACAGTTCGGGAAAGACCATCAGGTCCACACCTTGCTCGCCCGCCTGGCGGATCAGGGCCTCATGTTCCTCGGCGTTGGCCTTGGGATCGGCGATGTGGACGACCGGGGTCGCAGCGGCCACACGGACGAAACCGTGGGTGCGGGTCGAATAGAACGGATGGGGTTCGGCCAAGGCGCGGTCCTTCGAGGGCTTATGCTCATATAGAGCCAAAGTCGCGGCTCCACTATACAGGCTATGTTAGTCCGTGACCTGTGAACGCCGGACCGCTAAAGCCGTCGCATGAACGATACGCCGAAAAAGGGCTGGTTCCAGCGTCTCAGCGACGGTCTGGCCCGCTCCTCCAAACAGATCACCGAAACCGTCGTCGGCAGTCTGGTCAAGGAACCGCTGGATCAGGCGGCGCTGGACCGGCTGGAAGAGCATCTGCTGGAGAGCGACCTCGGCCCCGCAGCGACCGATCGGATCGTCGCGCGCTTCCGCGACCTGCGCTTCGGCAAGGTGTCGGATGAGCGCGAGGTCAAGGAAGCCCTGGCCGAAGCCGTCGCCGCCGAGCTTCTGCCGCGTCAGGCCAGTTTCGATCCTCTGGGCCCGGATGGCGTGGCTGGCGGGATCAAGCCGTTCGTCGTGTTGTTCGTCGGCGTCAACGGTTCGGGCAAGACCACGACGCTGGGCAAGATCGCCGCCGACCTGACCGGCAAGGGCGCCAAGGTCATGATCGTGGCCGGGGACACCTTCCGCGCCGCCGCCCGCGAACAGCTCAAGGTCTGGGCTGAACGCTCGGGCGCCGAGTTCGAGAGCCGTCGCGACGGCGCGGATCCGGCCGGGCTGGCCTTCGACGCCTATACCAAGGCGCGGGCCGAGAGCTATGACGTCGTGCTGATCGACACCGCCGGCCGGCTGCAGAACAAGTCCGCCCTGATGGACGAACTGCTCAAGATCGTTCGCGTGCTGAAGAAGATCGATCCGGACGCCCCGCATGAGACGCTGCTGGTGCTGGACGCGACCGTTGGCCGCAACGCCTTGGCTCAGGAACAGATCTTCGGCCGGGCGGCTTATGTCTCGGGCATCGTGATGACCAAGCTGGACGGCACGGCGCGCGGCGGCGTTCTGGTTCCGGTCGCCCAGGCGTCCGACGCCCCGATCAAGTTGATCGGCGTGGGTGAGGGGATCGAGGATCTGCAGCCCTTCGACGCCCGCGCCTTTTCCCGCTCGCTGGTCGGGCTCGAGGACTGAACATGACCGACCAGACCGCGCCTGAAACCAAACGTCCGCAGTGGATTCGGCAAGCCGTCGATTTCGGCGCGCTTCTTTGTTTCGCCATCGCCTATTTCGTCACCAAGGACATGATCAAGGCCACCTGGGTGCTGGTTGCAGCCTCGGCCGTGGCTTTGATCGTAGGTTATCTGGTCGAGCGGCGGTTCGCGCCCCTGCCACTGATCACCGGCGCCTTCGCGCTCGTGTTCGGTGGGCTGACGATCTTTTTCCACGACGAGAGCATCATCAAGATCAAGCTGACGGTGCAGAACGCGATGCTGGCCATCGTGCTGCTGGGCTCCCTGCCGCTGAACAAGTCGCCGTTCAAATATCTACTGGGCGACGCGATCAAGGTCACAGATCAGGCCTGGAGGGGGCTGACCCTGCGGTACGGCCTGTATTTTGGAGCCATCGCTATCGCCAACGAGATCGTCTGGCGGACCCAGCCGGACGGCACCTGGGTGCAGTTTCGCGTCGGCCTGTGGATCCTCGCCTGCGTCTTTGGCCTGATCCAGATCCCCTACATCATGAAGCATATGATCAAGGACGAAGAGCCCGGTCCAACCTCCCCCGACACCGGACTATAATAGCCGTCAAAGACCATCTTTGCGCTCAATTCGCGAGGCCCCGCGGGCCGAGCATAGCGCGGCGCGAAGCGCCTCAGGCAACAGTGTCGTCAAACCGTAAAGCCACGCTGATAACCCTCCGTTCACGGTAGAGGCGGCAAGACGCCTCAAAGGGATGTTGACCATGGTGAAGTCCGGCAAGGCCAAACGTCTGGGAACGCTGGCGGATTCGCCCAGTCACCTGATGCACCGCGTGCTGCAGCTGGCGCTCGACATCTATTCCGACGAGGCGGGCCCGGACGGACCGACGCAGCGTCAGTTCGCCGTGATGGAGGCCGTGGCGGCGAAATCTGGCCTGACACAGACGGATCTCGTCCGGGCCACCGGCATCGACCGTTCGACACTGGCGGATCTGGTCTCGCGCATGACCACAAAGGGACTGCTGGAGCGGGCGCGCTCCGTCGTGGACGCGCGCGCCAAGGCGGTGACGCTGTCGGACACCGGCAAGGCCCTGCTCGAAAGCGCCCGACCCAAGGTGGAGGCCGCCGATAAACGCATCATGGCCCTGTTGCCCAAGGGCAAGCGCGAGGGCTTTATCGAGCTTCTGGTCGATCTGGCCAATGCCGCAGACGCCGCGCCTGATCTCGCCAGAGCCGAAGCCAAGGCGACGAAGAAGGCGGCCAAGGAAGTGAAGCGTGCCGAAAAACTTGCCCGCAAGTCGGTAGAGGGCGCCGTCAAGAAGGCGCCAAAAGCCAAAAAGTCGAAGCCGGTCCTCGAGCCAGCCTCCTAGATTCTTATATCGAGCAGGCTGCCGGGGCGCATGGATCGTCCGGTATCGGAGGGTGCGGATGTCTGGGCGCCAGATGTCGTTTGAACCGGCGTCGTCTGAACCTGAACGGCATTGACCTGATCCAGCGCCGCGCGGAAAAATGCAGCTTGGGCTGACCGCGCTGGGGCAGAGGGTTGCGGCTGCACTGCGGGCAGGTTGGGGCGAATCGTGCTCATGCCGACAAGGTTAACGAAATCTCTCGAAAAAAGGTTAACGGCCTTCTTGAGGCGCTAAAGTTCCCACTCGGCGGCTTGCCGCATGAGCGCGTCGTAACCGAAAGCGTTGACTACTGGATCGCGGCCACCAGCCGGGCAACGTCGGCGTCAGTAACAATCGGTCCGGACGACTTGGCGACGATCTTGCCGGTGCGATCGATTGCGAAGCTTTCCGGCACGCCGGAGATACCCAGATCCAGCCCGGCGCGTCCTTCGTGGTCGACGAGGATCAGGTCGAAGGGGTTGCCGAGGTCTTCGAGCATTTTCGCCGTGGCCTCGGGTTCGTCCTTGTATGCTATGCCGATGATCCGGACGCCCTTGGCCTTCAGGGCCATCAGGCGGGGATGCTCGACCCGGCACGGCGCGCACCAGCTGGCGAACATGTTGACGATCACCGGACGGCCCATGGCGACAGTCCTCAAATCGACGTTCGACGGTCCAGCGACCGAGCCGTTCAGGAGCGGCAACACCGTCTCGGGCGCCATTTGACCGACGGCGGCGTCGGGCTTGTAGGTAGGGTCGTGCCTCAACGACCAGCCGATGAACAGCACTGCGAGAGCTGCGATCACGATGAGGGGCACGATCGCCAGCCACCGCATCATGGGCGGTCGTCCTCGAGTGTCTTCAGCTCACGCTTCCAGCGGCGAGAGGCGATCACCGCCCGGGCCACGAGCGCGGCAAGAACGACGGCGCTGATGCCCCAGGCCGGCCAGACGAAGGCGGCGTAAGGCGTCATGTCGAGATCGAGCATGGCTTCAGGCTTCCAGCGCAGCGCGGGCGCGAAGGGTTATGACCCGGCGACGGACGATCTCCGTGCGGATCGATGTCAGCCACACCGCCAGAAACAACGCCGCATAGGCCGCCATCATCGTCAGGAGCGGCCACAGGAACACCGGCGCCAGACTGGAGCCGCCCTCGCGCAGCAGCGACGCCGGCTGATGCAGCGTGTTCCACCAGTCCACGGAAAACTTCACGATCGGCAGGTTGATCAGCCCGACCAGACCCAGAACGGCGGCGGCGCGCGCGGCCTTGGCTTCATCGTCGATCGACGACCGCAGGGCCATGTAGCCGAGATAAAACAGAAACAGCACCAGCACCGAGGTCAGGCGCGCATCCCAGACCCACCATGTCCCCCACATCGGCTGGCCCCAAAGCGAGCCGGTGATGAGAGCCAGAGCCGTGAAGGCTGCGCCCGGCAAGGCGGCAGCCCGGGCGGCGGCGTCGGCCAGCGGATGGCGGAACACGAGGGCGAAAAAGCTGGAAACACCCAGCGCCGCATAGACCATCGTGCCCAACGAGGCGGCGGGCACGTGGACGAACATGATGCGGACGGTGTCGCTCTGCTGGTAGTCGCCGGGCGCCGCGAACGACAGCCAGGTTCCGATCGCCAGCAGTACG
>DASVTM010000464.1:0-5113 GCA_036387575.1 Brevundimonas sp. | reverse complement strand
AATCTGGGAGAAGAACAAATGCGTCCGCCCGTTCTCCTCCAGCCTGTCGAACAAGGGTCCCACCTCGGGCCTCAGCAGGGTGCGGAAGGCGCGGAACAGGTCGTTGAACGCATCCTTGACCACCCCCACCTGCGGCCCGGTCAGAGCACGGATGTCGTAGAAATTGATCGGCTCCGGACGGCGTCCCGCAGCGATATCGGCCAGCACCTCGAAATAGGCGTCGAGGAAGGCGGCGATCCGCGCCTCCGGCGTGGGCGCGATGCTGGCGGTGGCGACCACCTCCTGCAGGATGTCGATGGTGCGCAGCAGACAGGCCGCCGCAAGGTCTTCCTTGCGCCGGTAATAGTAGGTCACGCTGGTGGTGATCAGGCCGACCGCCTCGGCCACGTCGCCGAGCGTCGCGCCTTTGAGACCCTTGCGGTTGAACAGCCGCGCGGCGGCGTCGAGGATCGCATCCCGCTTGGCTTCATAGCGTTGGGTCTGGCGGGGAGCGGCGGCGGTAACGGTCATTCGGGTCGTCAAAGGCCTTGCTTCGAAGATTGAGTATGGAGCAAGTTGCAGCCTATACCGAGATTGCGCGCTTGGCTTGGGATTTCCGTTACGGAAACATAATTGCCCACCGCGCGAAGCCAGAGCCGCACAAGCGGCCGCAAAGAGGAACGCTTGATGACTGCTGCGGTCGCTGAAACCCCCGCCGTGTGGCCGGCAATGACGCTGGCGCAGGCGCACGCCATGCTGACGCAACCGGGCTCGCCGTTCGAGATCGAGACGATCGAGATCAACGGACGCCCGACGAAGAGCTGGAAGAACGCCCCGCCGACCCTGATGCATTCCTTCATGGCGGGACGGATGCATGGCGACCGCACCTTCATCGTGCATGAGGACGAGCGGATCACCTTCGAGGCCTTCGCCCGCGCCACCCTGGCCCTCGCCGCCGATCTACAGGCGCGCGGTGTCCAGAAGGGTGACAGGGTGGCGATCGCCATGCGCAACCTGCCGGAATGGCCGGTCGCCTTCTTCGCCGCCTCGCTGATCGGAGCGATCGTAGTGCCGTTGAACGCCTGGTGGAGCGGGTCGGAGCTAGCGTTCGGGCTGCGGGATTCCGGCAGCAAGCTGGCCATCTTCGACATCGAACGTCTGGCCCGGATCGCAGACCATCGCGACGCCCTGCCCGATCTCCAGCATATGCTGGTCAGTCGCGGGTACCCGATGACGACGGATGCGCGGGTCACCCGCCTCGAAGCCGTCATCGGCGCCCCGAACGACTGGGCCGCCCTGCCCGTCGGAACCATGCCCGCCGTCGCTCTGGGCCCCGACGACCTGTCGGCGATCTTCTACACCTCGGGCACGACCGGTAAGCCCAAGGGTGCGCTGGCGACCCACCGCAACGCCGGCACCGGCGTAATGGCGGGTCTGTTCTCCTACAGCCGCGCCTTCCTGCGCCGGGGTGACACGCCGCCACAGCCCGACCCGAGCGCGCCGCAGAAGTCGGGGCTGGTCTCTATCCCGTTCTTCCACACTACCGGCTGCAACGCCCTGCTGCTGCCCGCCCTGATCAACGGCCAGAAGATCGTCTGCCAGCGCCGCTTTGACGCGGCCGAGGCCCTGATGCTGATTGAGCGCGAGAAGATCAACTCCATCGGAGGCGTGCCGGCTGTGGCCATCCAACTGCTGCAGCATCCGGACCGTGACAAGTACGACCTTTCCTCGCTGGAACTGGTCACCTACGGCGGGGCTGCGGCGCCCACCGCGCTGGTCGGCGAGATTGCTACCCAGACAACCGGCTCGCCCGGCTCGGGCTGGGGCATGACCGAGACCTCGGCCACCCACACCCACCATCTGGGCGAGGACTATCTGAACCGCCCCGACAGCTGCGGTCCGGCCCTGCCCGTTGGTGACCTGCGCGTCGTCGATCCTGATGGAAACGACCTGCCCGTCGGCGAGGTCGGCGAACTGCTCGCCTATGGCCCCAACGTCGTGAAGGGCTACTGGAACCGGCCGGATGACACCGCGGAGACCTTCGTCGACGGCTGGGTCCATACCGGCGATCTGGCGCGTCTGGACGAGGAAGGCTTCTGCTTCATCGTCGATCGCAAGAAGGACATCATCATCCGCGGCGGCGAGAACATCTACTGTCAGGAGGTGGAGGACGTCCTGTTCGAACACCCCGCCGTCGCCGAGGCCGCCCTGATCGCTCGCCTCCATCCCGTGCTCGGCGAGGAGCCGGTCGCCGTGGTGTCTCTGGCCCCGGAAATGTCGGTCGAGCCGGAGGAACTACGGGCGCTTGCCGCCTCGCGCCTCGCCGCCTTCAAGGTCCCCGTGACCGTCTTCATCCTGCCGCATCCCCTGCCCCGCAACGCCGCCGGCAAGGTGGTGAAGGCGGACGTCAAAGCCCTCGTCCTGACGGAGCCCGCCGCGTGAACCTCGACTACTCCCCCGAAGAACTCGCCTTCCGCGACGAGGTCCGCGCCTTCATCGCTGCAGAATATCCGCCTGAGCTGCGCGCCAAGCAGGACGCCGGCGAGGAGCTCGACGATCAGGACTTCCTGTCTTGGCACCGCATCCTCGCCAAACGCGGCTGGAGCGCTCCGGCCTGGCCGGTCGAATACGGCGGCCCGGGCCTGACCCAGACCCAGCGCTTCCTGATGTCGGAAGAGATGGCGGCGGCGGACACGGCGCCGATCCTGCCGTTCGGCGTCCACATGGTTGGGCCGGTCATCTATACATTCGGCACGCCGGAGCAGAAGGCGCGCTGGCTGCCGCCGACGCTGGCTGGCGATATCTGGTGGTGCCAAGGCTATTCCGAGCCGGGCGCCGGTTCCGACCTCGCCAGCCTCAAGACCCGTGCGGTTCGGAGCACGGACGCCGAGGGAGAGCACTATATCGTCAACGGCCAGAAGGCCTGGACGACGCTGGCGCAGTTCGCCGACTGGGGCTTCTTCCTCGTCCGCACCGACCCGGACGCCAAGCCGCAGCAGGGCATCTCCTTCCTGCTGATCGACATGAAGAGCCCCGGCATTACCGTGCGCCCGATCATCACGCTCGACGGTTCCCATGAGGTCAACGAGGTCTGGCTGGAGGACGTGCGGGTCCCGGTCGAGAACCGGATATTCAAGGAGAACGAGGGCTGGACCTGCGCCAAATTCCTGCTTGCGCATGAGCGCACCGGCATCGCGGGCGTTGCCCGGGCCAAGCGCGGTCTGGAGAAGCTGCGTAAGGTCGCGGCGGCGGAAGGCGTCATCGACGATCCGGTCTTCGCCGCAGAACTGGCCGATCTGGAGATCGACCTGCTGGCGCTGGAATACAGCGAACTGCGCACCCTCGCCCGCGAGAGTTCGGGCAAGGGACCGGGGCCGGAATCGTCGCTGCTCAAGATCAAGGGCACCGAGATCCAGCAGCGGCTGACCGAAATGACGGTCGAGGCGCTGGGGTCCTACGCCCTGCCCGACGCGCGGGGCCTCGGCAACGTGGGGCCGGTCGGTCCCGACTACGCCGGTCGCATCGCGCCGACCTATTTCAACATGCGCAAGGTCTCTATCTTCGGCGGTTCGAACGAGATCCAGCGCAATATCATCGCCAAGATGGTTCTGGGGCTCTGAGATGAATTTCGACCTGAGCGAAGAGCAGTCGCTGCTCAACGATTCCGTCTCCGGCTTCCTCAAGGCCCGCTACGACTTCGAGGCGCGCAAGAAGATCGTCGCCTCCGAGGCCGGCTGGAGCCCCGCGATCTGGCAGGCGCTGGCCGAGGAACTCGGCGTTGTCGGCGTCATGGCGCCCGAGGCCGCAGGCGGTCTGGACGGCGGCCCGGTCGAGGCCATGGTGCTGATGGAGGCCATGGGCCGCGCGCTGGTGGTCGAACCGTTCCTCGAGACGGCGCTGACCTCGGTGTCGCTGCTGAAGCGGGCGGGAGGTGCGCGCGCCGACGCCTTGCTTGAGCAGATCGTTGCCGGCGCAGCCATCGTCGCCTTCGCGCATCAGGAGGCCAAGGGTCGCCACCAGCTGCTGTCGGTCGCGACCACCGCCACGCCAGACGGCGACGGCTGGAAGCTGACCGGTTCAAAGGCCGTGGTCAGCGCCGCGCCCTGGGCTACACACCTGATCGTCAGCGCTCGGACCAGCGGGACTGATCCGCGCGATCCGGCGGGTCTAAGCCTGTTCCTGATCGAGGTCGCGACTTCGAGCGCGGGTCTGTCGGTGCGCGGCTATCCGACTATCGACGAGCGCCATGCTGCCGAGATCGATCTGGAAGGCCTGACCCTGCCCGCCGACGCCCTGCTTGGCGAGGTCAATCAAGCGCATGACGCCTTGATCGCACCGGTTATGGACGAAGCCGTTGCGGCGCTGTGTTCGGAAGCCGTCGGTGTACTGCGCGAGCTTCATGCCCAGACGCTCGACTACGCCAAACAGCGCAAGCAGTTCGGCCGTCCGATCGGCGAGTTTCAGGTGCTGCAGCACCGGCTGGTCGACATGTTCATCGCTGTCGAACAGGCGGTTTCCCTGACCCTGATGGCGACGCTGAAGCTGGACGCCCCTGCGGCTGAGCGCGCCCGCGCCGTCTCCGCCGCCAAGGTCGGGGTCTCGAAAGCGCTGAAGTTCGTGTCGCAGAATGCGGTTCAGACCCATGGCGGCATCGGCATGACCGACGAACTGGCGCTGAGCCACTACTTCCGCCGCGCCACCGCCATCGAGCTCCAGCTCGGCAGCCCGCAGGCGCATCTGAAGCGGTTCATCTCGCTGGCGGCCTAGGCAGTTGGCAGCTCTTCGCGCTCAAGTAGCCCAAGGGGCGGTAGCGCCAAAAGAATGCCGCCCCGGCCTTTCGACCGGGGCGGCTTAGTGGGCTCGGGAATCAGTAGGCGAGCCGTAGCGTCAGACCATATGTCCGGGGCGCGCCGAGGAAGGCGTTGTAGACACTGATCGCATCGTTGTTCTCGTCGACCTGGAACGGGCCGTTGAAGCCGACCTGAAGATAGTCTTCATCGGTCAGGTTCTGCGCCCAGGCTTCGAGCGCCCAGCGGCCGCTTTCCGCGCCGATGCCGATCCGGGCGTTGACGAGGGTATAAGAGTCCTGCGCCTTGGACGGATGAAGGTCCGATCCCGTGTTGTAGTCGCTCAG
>DASVTM010000463.1:0-2076 GCA_036387575.1 Brevundimonas sp. | reverse complement strand
ATCGTTCAGGTTGGCGACCATGATCTGATCCAGGATCTGGCGATGAACGGTCGGATTGATCACCGGAACCAGCGACTCGACGCGCCGGTCCAGGTTCCGCGGCATCCAGTCGGCCGAGGAGATGTACAGGCGCGCGCGGTGGCTCGGCATGCGGCGGCCATCGGCGAAGGCGACGATGCGGCTGTGCTCCAGGAAGCGGCCGACGATGCTCTTGACGCGGATGTTCTCCGACAGGCCCGGCACTTGCGGCCGCAGGCAGCAGATGCCGCGGATCACCAGCTCGATGCGGACGCCCGCCTGGCTCGCACGGTAGAGGGCGTCGATGATCACGGGATCGACCAGCGAATTCAGCTTGGCCCAGATCGCCGCCGGTTTGCCCTTGCCCGCGTTCTCGACCTCTCGGTCGATGCGCGTCAGCAGCGTCGACTTCAAGGTCGCCGGCGAGAACGCCAGACCTTCCAGCGCTTCCGGCAAGGCGTAACCGGTGATGAAGTTGAACAGGCGTGCGCTGTCGCGGCCGAGCGGCGCGTGCGTCGTGAAGAGCGACAGGTCGGTGTAAACGCGCGCCGTCTGCGGGTGGTAGTTGCCCGTTCCGAAGTGGCAGTAGGTGGTGAGCGACTCGCCCTCTCGCCGAACGACGAGCGACAGCTTGGCGTGCGTCTTGTACTCGATGAAGCCGAAGACGACGTGGACGCCGGCGCGCTCCAGATCCCGGGCCCACTTCAGGTTCGCCTCTTCGTCAAAACGCGCCTTGATCTCGATGAGCGCGGTGACGTTCTTCCCGTTCTCCGCGGCCTCGATCAGGGCGGCCACGATCGGGCTGTCCTTGCTGGTCCGGTACAGCGTCTGCTTGATCGCCAGCACGTCGGGATCGGTCGCCGCCTGGCGCAGGAACTGAACCACCACGTCGAACGACTCGAACGGGTGGTGGACCAGGATGTCCTTCTCGCGAATGGCCGCGAAGCAGACGCCGCCGTGGTCCCGGACCCGCTCTGGAAACCGGGGCTCGTAGGGTGGGAACTTGAGGTCCTGGCGGTCGGGCGGGATCAGCTGAGAGAGCTGCGCCAGCCCCAGCATGCCTTCGACCAGGCTGATGTCCTGGGGCTCGGCGCGCAGGTTGGCGATGATGAAGGTGCGCAGATCGGCGGGCATGGCCGCCTCGATCTTGATGCGCACCACCGAGCCGAGACGCCTCTGCTTCAGCAGCGCCTCGAACTCGCGGACGAGGTCCTCGGCCTCCTCCTCGATCTCGACGTCGCTGTCGCGGATGATGCGGAAGGCGCCGCGCGCCTCGACCTGCAT
This sequence comes from Brevundimonas sp., assembly GCA_036387575.1. Lineage (GTDB taxonomy): Bacteria > Pseudomonadota > Alphaproteobacteria > Caulobacterales > Caulobacteraceae > Brevundimonas. The sequence continues at coordinate 774 of DASVTM010000463.1, read as the reverse complement.
CCCGGGGAAGAGGTGGTCAGTGAAAAGCGCCAGCAGGCTCTCAAGCGCGATGTACCGGCGGCTGCGCTCGCCCTCTTCGAAAGGCAGGGGCCAGAAGCGCTGCACCTGGGTCGGCACCGGCACGAGCGCGTAGAGCGTGCGTCCATCCGACTGACGGGTCAGCTTCAGCGCCAGCGAGAAGCCCAGGTTCGGGATGAACGGGAAGGGGTGCGCCGGGTCGATGGCCAGAGGCGTCAGGATCGGGAACAGCTGAGACAGGAACGCCGCCTGGAGCACCGCCCGCTCCTCCGGCGTGACGTCGGCGGGGTCGCATAGGCCGATCCCCTCTTGCAGGAGCTCGGTGCGGAGCTCGGTCCAGCGGGCCTGCTGGATGGCCATCAAATCGGATGCGGCCGTGTTCACCTGCGCCAGCTGCTCGCTGGGCGTCAGGCCGTCCTGGCTGATGACCCGGACGCCCTCGCGCACCTGCGCCTTCAGGCCCGCGACGCGCACCATGAAGAATTCGTCCAGGTTGTTGGCGGAGATGGACAGGAAGCGCAGGCGCTCAAGCAGTGGATGCCGCGGGTTCTCAGCTTCTTCCAGCACACGCTGGTTGAAGGCCAGCCAGCTGAGTTCACGATTGAAGAAGCGCGAGGGCGACTGCAGCAGGGCCTCGTCGAGCGGAAGGCCGACAGTGGCGGCCACGCGCGGTGGCGGAGGCAGGTCGGTCGCCGACGGGGGCTCCGCCACCACGAGGGTCAGGTCGGTCATGCGCTAGGATTTAGGGCTTCGGTG
>DASVTM010000462.1:0-3358 GCA_036387575.1 Brevundimonas sp. | reverse complement strand
TTGCGGCGGTCGGCGCATCGACGATGGAGCCGATGCCGAGCACGATGTGCGGGTCGGTGTGGATCAGTTCGCGATGGATCTCGCCGAACAGGTCAGCGGCGAAATCGCCCCGGTTCGTGAACTCGACCGCCGGCGCGCCGCCACGGGCGCAGGCGCGGATGATGTTGAGGCAGACCTCGGGGTCGGGGTGATAGAAGACGGGGGCGACGCCCTGCTTCTCAAGAGCGATCAGGACGCTGAGGCGATCGTGGCGCATGGTCTTCAAAGCTCCTCGGTCCGGCCGGCGCCGGGTGTTCGGGGTGTCCTATCGCAACCGGTGGTCAGCGGGAAAGCTTTGGCGCGGTTCAGTGCGGAACTTATTGTTTCGCCATCTCCACGATCCGTTTCACCAAACCGCTGTCCGGATCGGCGAGGGGGTCGAGGATCGTGACATGGTTGAGGCCGTCCAGCGCCTCGAACCGAGTGTCGGCGCCTTTGGCGGACCAGACGTCGGCCATGTCGCGGCTCTGACGGATGAACTCTGAAGTCTCGGCGCCGACGATGCAGTCCAGTTCGGTGCCGCCGGGCGCGCCGCCGTTGGGCGCGGGCCAGAAGATCGGCGACAGGGCTGCGGCCTCGTTCGCATAGAGGCCAAGCGCCGTGTTGATCGAGGTCTCGATCAGCGGACGCAGGTCGAACACGCCGGAAATGGCGACGGCTCCCGACGCCTTGCCCTCGCTGAGCATACAGGCCGACAGGTGGCCGCCGGCGGAATGGCCGGTCACCACGGGGCGCTTGCCTGTGCGTTCGCGCAGCAGGATCGTGACGGCGCGCATCTGTTCGACGATCCTGCCGAGCCGGACAGTCGGACAGAGGTCATAGCTCGGGATGGCGACGCTGACGCCGTGGCTCAGCAGCGCTGGGGCGATCCAGCTGAACCAGCTCTTGTCCAAAGCCTGCCAATAACCGCCGTGAATGAAGACGACGACGGGGGCTTCAGGCCCCGCGTCGAAGACATCCATGACTTCACGTTCGCCGGGGCCGTAGGCGATCTCGACGGGCGGATGGGCGGCGCGGGCCGCCTCGGCATCGGCCTTCCAGCGGGCCATGACCATCGGGTGGTCCGGCACGGCGGCGCGGTTGTTGTATTCGGCTTCCAGGTCCATTGGATGATCGCTACGACGTTTCGCACACCAAGCCGACCCCAAAGCCGTCCCGGAGCCGACCGCCATGATGACCGCCATCTTCGTCTTCATCAAATGCGAGCTGGGCCACGCCAACGACGTGGCCGCCGACATGGTCGACAATGTCGAGAACGTCTCGGAGGTCTATTCGACCTCGGGTCAGTACGACCTTCTGGCCAAGTTCCAGCTGCCGAAGGAAATGGACATCGGCACCTTCGTCACCAAGTCCGTCCAGACCCGACCGCACATCCGCGACACCTTCACGGTGATCACGTTCTCGCCGTTCCTGCCGAGCGGGAAGTAGGAGCAGCATTATACCCGCCATCTGGTCTGACATGCCAAGGCGTGCTTTCTGTTCAAGAACAGGCGGGAGTTGTGCGAATGATCGGAATCACAAGGACGGCGAGTCTCGCCCTGATTGGGAGTCTGGTGCTGGCGAGCAGCGTAGCCGCGCAGACTGAAGGCCCAAACACGCCAGCGCCCGCTACCCAAGCCGAAAAGCCCCGCACCCAGGTGAATATCGGTCGTGCGGAACCGCAGGGAAGCGAGGGACGAGATCTCCGCCTCCTTAACACGGCGATGGGGGCGGTCCAGCGCAGCGGATTTTCAGGACTGCGCAGGCATGTTCGAGCCCTGAAGCAAGCGCTTGATCACGCGCCGGCGACCTATCCGCTAGTCGAACAGACTCCGGCACGCTGGATCGTCCGCTCTGACGATTTCAGCCAGGTCATGATGGTCGGACTGATGGCCAGCGCCTCTGGAGCACCGTCTATCGACGTCGTCCAGCAGTCCAACGTCTATGGAACGATCGCTTTGGTGCTGACGTCGGAAGCGGTGGAGCGCCACGCCTATGCGGAGGCCATAGGCTATGCGGACCAAGGGCTTGCGCTGCAGCCACAGAACGCGATGCTGGTCTCCGAAAAGGCCTCGGCTCTGTTGGGTCTGGGGCGGTTTGACGAGATGCTCGCAACGGTCGATGCGGCGCTGCCAGACGTCGGCTTGTTGTCTGGTACCGATAGGGCGTTGCTACAACGTCGCCGGGGTTCGGCCTTGATCGAACTAGGCCGGTTGGACGAAGCGAAGAGGGCCTTTGAAGACTCGCTGGTGTCGGAGCCCGGTAACGCCGCAGCCGCTAATGAACTGCAGTACATTGAGGGGCTTAAAGCGGGGCGACCTGGTGGGCCTCTGACGCTTACGACTGTCCCTCGGTCAACGACCGACCAGTAACTACCCCGCCGCCCGCACCGCTGCAGACACGTCTGACACCACGCGCTTCACCATGGCTTCGTCGTCGCCTTCGGCCATGACGCGGATCAGTTTTTCGGTGCCGGACGGGCGGACCAGCAAGCGGCCGGAGCCGTTCAGCGTGTGTTCGGCGTCGGCGATGGCGGAGATGACGTGGGCGTTTTCGAGCGGCTTGCCGCCGGTGTAGCGGACGTTTTCCAGCAGCTGTGGCACGCCCTCGAACTGGCGAGCCAGCTCGCTCATCGGCTTGCCGGTCTGGACCATCACCGCCAGCACCTGCAGCGCCGCCAACAGGCCGTCGCCGGTGGTGGCGTGATCGTGCAGGATGATGTGGCCGGACTGTTCGCCGCCGATGTTGAAGCCGCCCTCGCGCATCCGCTCCATGACGTAGCGGTCGCCGACCTTGGTGCGCTCCAGTGTGAGGCCCTCGGACTTCATCTTTCGCTCGAGGCCGAGGTTGGACATGACGGTGGCGACGATGCCGCCTCCGGTCAACGTGCCCTGACGCGCGGCGTCGAGACCGATCAGAGCCATGAGTTGGTCGCCGTCGACGATCGTCCCCTTCTCATCGCAGACGATCAGCCGGTCGGCGTCACCGTCCAGGGCGATGCCGATGTCGGCGCGGTAGGTTTTGACCGCCTCGGCCAGTGTGCCCGGATGGGTCGAGCCGCAATCGGCGTTGATGTTGGTGCCGTTGGGATCGATGCCGACGGAAAAGACCTCGGCGCCCAGTTCGTAAAGCGTCGTCGGGGCGACCTTGTAGCCGGCGCCGTTGGCGCAATCGATGGCGACCCGCAGGCCCTTGAGGCTGAGGCCACGCGGGAAGGTGGATTTGGCGATTTCGATATAGCGGGGCGGTGCGTCGTCGATGCGCTTGACCCGGCCGAGGCGGCTGGGCGGGGCCAGACCCTCTTCGAGACCGGCGTCCATCATGGCCTCGATCTTGAGCT
>DASVTM010000461.1:0-2642 GCA_036387575.1 Brevundimonas sp. | reverse complement strand
ATGCCCCGACCGCAGCCCTGTATATGTCGCGCGGCGCCCGCTTCGTGGTTTCGCCCTGCCTCGTCCCCGAGGTCGCCCGCGTCTGCAACCGCCACATGGTCCCATATTTCCCGGGCTGCGGCTCGGTCACGGACATCGGCGAGGCTCAGGAACTGGGCTGCGAGATCGTCAAACTGTTCCCCGGCTCGTCCGTCGGCGGCGCGGACTTCGTCAAGGCCGTGCTCGGCCCCATGCCCTGGACCAAGATCATGCCGACCGGCGGCGTCGATCCCGACGAAGCCTCGATCGCCAAATGGTTCGGCGCCGGCATCGTCGCGGCGGGCATGGGCTCCAAACTGATCACCGACGCCGCTATCAAGGCTAAGGACTGGGCGGGCATCGAAGCCAATGTGAAGATGGCCGTCGACAACATCGCGGCGTTCCGGGCCTCCAAAGCCTGATCAGCGTTTCCGGAACCGACTGGCCTCCGCCGCAAGATTGGAGCCCCAGTCGGTTTCCTTGACGTCGGGTTCTGCGAAGAACGGCAACTCGCCCGCCACCCCGCGAATGGCCAGGGCCAGCGGCAGGGCCAGATGCGGCAACAGCCTCAATGGTTTGCGCTTCTTGTCGGTGACATCCCAGCCCTCAGCCTCGAACGCCTCGACCATATCCGAGGGCGACAGCCGTTCGATCCGGTCCCAGTCGGCAGGTTTTTCAACCTCGTCCGCCGCATCCAACGACAGGCCGAAAATGGCGAGCGACAAGGCGTCGATCTCGTCGCGGCCCTCGGGCTCGTCTGGATCGGCGAAGCGCGGTTTCATCAGCGCCTTCATCTCCAGATCGTCGACGCCGGGCATATCTCTGAGCATTCTAAGGGTCATGCCGGACGGTTTAGCGCTTGACCGTCCGGGCGAACAGGCCGCCATGCAGCACTATGGCCACTGAAACCGTCTATATCGTCCAGGCCTACGTCCAGGGACGCGGCAAGGCCCTCAAGGCCGAGCAGCAGGTCGGCTGCAAGGATGCCGAGGAGGCCCGCCGCAAGGCCGAACGCCTCGCCCCCTTACGCCTTGGCGTCGTGGCCTTCTCCGTCTCCGCCGACACCGAGATGGGCGACTACGACGAAAGCCCCACCATCATCTTCAAGTCCGGCCAGTTGCCCGAGATGTTTGACTGATCCAGAGTTGCTGGCCTGATCGAGGACGTTTCAGGAGAACAGCCATGGCCCATACCACCTCAGCCGAGAAGGCGCCGCGTCTGGCGGTTCTGATCGACGCCGAGAATGCGTCGTCCCGCATCGCCGAGGCCTTGTTCACGGAGATCGCCACCCTTGGCGAGGCCAGCGCGCGGCGCATCTACGGCGATTTCGCCAGCCCGCAACTCAAGGGCTGGACTGATGTCCTCGCGCGGTTCGCCATTCAGCCGCAGCAAAATTTCGCCAGCACCAAAGGCAAGAACTCCGGCGACATCGCCCTCGTCATCGACGGCATGGATCTGCTGCATTCGGACCGGTTCGACGGCTTCTGCCTCGTGTCATCGGACAGCGACTTCACCAGGCTAGCCTCGCGTATCCGCGAGGAAGGCGTAGATGTCTTCGGCTTTGGCGAGCAGAAAACACCCGAAAGCTTCCGCCAAGCCTGCACCCGCTTCATCTACACAGAGAACCTGCCAATCGCGGCGTCGGGCGCCGAGACACCAAAATCAGGGCAAACCCCTGTTCTCCCTCCGGCGGAGGCTTCGGTGCGACCTAAGCCATCACAGGCTATTCCGCTGATCAGGGCGGCGATCGCCGACATGGATGAAGACGGCGACGGCTGGGTTGCCGTGGGCGGCATAGGCAGCCGGCTGCGCAACGCCCACCCCGATTTTGACCAACGAACCTATGGGCACGTTAAACTCTCGGACCTCATTCGCGCGACAGGCCGCTACGAGGTCGAGTCACGACCTGCCGGCGGCTTGTGGATGCGTAAGAAGGCCTGACACAAAGGCCAGAAACTTGGCCTCCCGATCAGTGAATGATGCCGAGGTGTTCGAACAGGATGCCGCAGCCCAGGGCGATCAGGGCGATGCCGCCGATCAGTTCGGCGATCTTGCCAAAGCGCCGCCCGACATAGCTGCCGATCATCATCCCGATTGTCGTGCAAACGAAGGTGGTGAAGCCGATCGAGGCTGCGATGATCCAGATGTTCACGCCGATGAACGCCAGCCCCACGCCCACCGCCGCGGCATCGATGCTGGTTCCGACGGCCGTCGCGATCAGCACCCACGGCCCGGAACGGCTAGGGGATTCGTCTTCCTCGTCGTCTCTGGCCTTCAGCGCCTCCCAGATCATCTTGCCGCCCACGGCGCCCAGAAGGCCGAAGGCGATCCAGTGATCCACCTGCTCGACAAACCCCGCCGCGAGAATCCCGAGGCCCCAGCCGATCAGTGGCGTGATGCCCTCGATCACCCCGAACACCAGACCGGCCTTGGCGGCCTCGACTAATTTGAGCCTGTGGGACGCCCCGCGCCCGACGGCAGCGGCGAAGGCGTCGGTGGACATGCCGAGCGAGAGGATGGCGATAGCGCCAGGAGTCATGATCATGGTCCGCCGGGAGGACGAGCAACGCTTCCCCACGCCCCCGGAACGGCGTTGGAAACGCTGGTCTCGCTAGGCGCCCGTC
>DASVTM010000460.1:0-6519 GCA_036387575.1 Brevundimonas sp. | reverse complement strand
CCTCCTGAGCGCCCCAAAGTCGCCCCATGGAGTCTTAGAAGCACCGGCTCCCCCCGGTCATCGCCATAGGCCGTTCCGACACCGTCGGTCGGTGGGCGCGGCCGTCTCCCGCTCATAGCAGCGACGCCGGAGCCGAACGACATATGCGCCTGTATGCGCCCCGCCTGCGTGCCCTCCTGATCCACACCAGCCAGACCGCAGGCCTGGTTGCGATCGCTTGTCTGGCGATGGCCGCCGCTCCTATCTCCTCGAGAGTGACCGCCGAGGCCGCTCCTGAGGTCTCGGTCCCGGTGAAGCCGCCGGTTGTCGCCGTCGCCGCGCCGCCTAAACCGATGATGCGCCCGATGATCTTCGCAGAGCCGGTGCGGGGCCACGCCATCAACTCGAAGTTTGGCATGCGTCGTCTCGGTGGCGAGCCCGGCGCGCGTCAGCACAAGGGTGTGGATATCGCCGCGCCGACGGGAACCTCGGTCTATGGATCCGCCGAGGGCGTGGTCTTGCGCATCGGGTATGACCCGGCGGGCTATGGCAACTTCATCGAGATGCGTCATCCTAACGGCATGACCAGCCTGTACGGGCATCTGAGCCGGGTGGACGTCGCCAGCGGTGACAAGGTGACGAGTGGTCAACGGATCGGCCTGATCGGCTCGACGGGCTATTCGACCGGCCCGCACCTGCATTTCGAGATTCGTCGCGAGGGTGCCCAGATCAATCCGGCCAAGGTCATCGGGCGCAGCTTCCAGGTCAAGGCGGGCCGGTAAGGGCGGGCTGAACGCCACGCTCCACAGGGCATCGCCGAATCCGGTTGCCATGCCCACGGCGTTTGATACGTCTGCTTCCTCAGGGGAGATATGACGTATGGTTGCGGCGTTGACGCTGGACGGGATCGGCAAGCGCTACGGCGACTTCCAGGCCGTTCGTGATCTGAGCTTTCAGGTTGAGAAGGGCACGATCTGCGGCTTCCTCGGGCCCAACGGCGCGGGCAAGACCTCGACCATCCGCATGATCCTTGGTTTGCAGGCGGCGACGGCCGGGCGGATCGAGATCCTCGGCGCCGACGATGGCCGCAAGGTCCGCGATCGGATCGGCTTCCTGCCGGAGGAGCGCGGCCTTTACAAGAAGATGACCCCCGTGGACGCCATCGCCTTCTTCGCTTCGTTGAAGGGCGTACCCACGGCTGAGGGACGTCGCCGGGCCAGGGACATGCTGGACGCGCAAGGCCTCGGCGCGTCGAAGAACAAGAAGATGAAGGAGATGTCCAAGGGGATGGCCCAGAAGGTTCAGTTGATCGCCTCGGTCGTGCATCGGCCCGAGTTCGTGATCCTGGACGAGCCGTTCTCGGGGCTGGATCCGGTCAATCAGCAGGGGCTGGAGAGCGTGATCCGGGGATTGGCCGCCGACGGCGCGACGGTGCTGTTCTCGACCCATGTGATGCAGCATGCCGAGCGGCTGTGCGACAAGGTCGTGCTGCTGGCACGGGGCCGCAAGGCGTTCGAGGGCACGGTCACCGAGGCGCGCGCCACGTCACGGCGGTTCCTCGAACTGGAGGGCGACATTCCCGCCGAAGCCGTATGTAGACTGCCCGGAGTGACCGGGGTCGAGATCGCAGCCGAGGGCGAGGGCTCACGCACACTACGCGCCGCCCTGGCGACGGGGGCAGGAGGGCAGGAGACGCTTAAGGCGGCCTTCCTGTCGGGGCTGGACGTACGCCGGTTCGAGCTCCGCGAGCCCAGCTTGCATGACGCCTTCATCGACCTGACGGGCGAAGATCCCAACCGGGACCAGTCCGTGGCGAAAGCTTCTGTGATGGAGGCCGCCCGATGAAACGCACCCTGCTGATCGCCCGCCGCGAGTTCCTGGCCTATGCCCGCACCGTCGGCTTCTGGCTGTCGTTGCTGTCCCTGCCGTTCTTCGCGCTTCTCGGCGGTGGCATACCCTTGCTGGTCCGCTCGTCGGAACCGGTGCGCGAGGTCGTGCTGGTCGAGGAAGGTCCGCAGGCCGTGGGTTTGGCTTCCGCCGTTCGTGACGTCATCGCCTCCGACGCGGAACGCCGCCGACAGCGTGCCGCCGAGGCCGCCGAGAAAGCCGCTGCGGTTCCCGGCGGCGCCGCCAACAGTGCGACAGCCCGCAACGCCGTCGCCTCCCTGACCAAGGATCGGGTGCGGATCATCTCGACGCCCACCGCTCTTGCCAGTGCCCAGCCCGGCCCGACACAGGACGCCGTCGTTCGCCGCCTGCTGAGCGAGGATACGCCCGAGGCCCAGCGCCCTGACGCCGTAATCTTCCTGACCCGGGATGACGGCAAGCCCGCCGCCCGGGTGTGGACCGCCAAGGCGTCCGACTCGACCATCGAGGACTTCACCCGCGACGCCCTGCGCACCGCCAACCGCCGTCAGGTGTTCCAGAACGCCGGCATCGACCTGTCCGTCGTGGTTGGGACTGAGCGGTTCAGGCCAGTGGTAAAGGCCTTCTCGCCTCGCTCGGTCAGCGGCGCAGAGGTGTCGTTGCGCGACCGGCTGCCGGGCTATGTCGGGCTGGCCGCGGCCTTCCTGTTGTGGTCGCTGGTCATCACCGGGGCATCCATGCTCCTGAACAGCGTGATGGAGGAGAAGTCGAACAAGATCCTGGAGGTCCTGCTGTCCTCGGCCTCGGCGACCGAGATCCTGGCCGGCAAGGTCCTGGGTGTGGCGATGCTGACCCTCACGGTGTTGATCGTCTGGAGCGGTCTCGGCGCGTTCGGCTTGATCGGCGCAGCGCCGGGTGTGGCGGCGGATGTGGGGGCGGTGCTGCTGCACAACGGCCTCGTCTTCTACTTCTTCGCCTATATGGTCGGCGGTTACCTGATGTACGCAGTGCTGTTCGCAGCCATCGGAGCCTTCTGCGAAACACCTCGCGACGCCCAGTCCTTGATGGGCCCGATCATGATGGTCCTGGTGGTGCCGCTGCTGGTGCTCCAGCTGGCAATCCAGAACCCGGACGCTCCACTTGTTCGGATCCTGTCGTGGGTGCCGTTCTTCACGCCGTTCCTGATGAGCGCTCGCGTGCCTTCGGAGCCGCCGATGATCGAGATCATCGGCACGCTGGCGGGGATGTTCATCACGGCGCTGCTGATGGTCTGGCTGGCGGGCCGGGCGTTTCGCGCCGGGGCGCTGTCCGACGTGAAGCTGAGCTGGAAGAGCTTCGCTAACGCCATGCGGGGCAGTGGGAACTAAGTCCCTGTCCTTCTCCCCCTGCGGGAGAAGGTGGGCCGCAGGGCGGCTCGGATGAGGGGTCGTGCCCACATCTAAGGTTGGCCATCGCTCACTCTATAGGCCTGCGTGACCCCTCATCCGTCAGGCTTCGCCTGCCACCTTCTCCCGCAAGGGGAGAAGGCAAGCCAGATAACAAAAAGGCCGCTCCCCTGAGGGAGCGGCCTTTTCAAATCTCGTTTTGGAACAGTCGCTTAAGAGCGATTGTTGCCGCCGGCAGCACCGCCCGGACCCGGCACGCGGGGCTTCGGAGGGGGCAGCAGGCCTTCGCGTTGCATGCGCTTGCGGGCCAGCTTGCGAGCGCGACGGATCGCCTCAGCCTTCTGACGGGCGCGCTTCTCCGAGGGCTTCTCGTAGTGCACGTGGCGCTTCATTTCACGGAAGCTGCCTTCGCGTTGCATCTTCTTCTTTAGGGCTTTGAGCGCTTGATCGACGTTATTATCGCGAACGAAAATCTGTACCAGGTTGAACTCTCCTTTGGCCGCCCGCCGCGTCCTGTGAGGGAGACGGGCAGACAAATAAAATAGCAGCCCGGGGGCGAGAGCCCTTCGAGCGAAGGCGGGCGAATACACCACGAGCCGCTGTCTGTCCAGTTCGGTGGCGAGCAATCACCGGGCTCTCAAGAGCTGACAGATGGGGTCGCGCGAGAGGCCGGACAAGCCTATTCTATGGCCATGACCGAAGCCGACCACCTGCCGAACGAAGCGCCAGTTCCAGATTGGGCCGATCGCATGGAACAGACGGTGCTGGACGCCGCGATCCAGCGTGCGCCGGTGTTTGGCTGGAATTCACGGCTGGTGCGGGCGGCGTGCGGGGCCGAGGGGCTGTCGCTCGGCGATCAGGAACTGTTGCTGCCCAACGGCCCGCGCGATCTCGCTGCGCTGCTGTCGCGTCGGCATGACGCCAAGGCGCTGGAGACGCTGAAGGCGACACCGGCGCAGACGCTGAAGATGCGTGAGCGAATCTCACGAGGGGTCTCGGCGCGAATCGAGGCGGGCGTGGACCATCTTGAGGCGGCAAAGCGGTGTGCGGCCTTTCTGGCCCTGCCGACCAACGTCGATCTCGGCCTGTCGCTGGCGCGGGAGAGCGCCGACGTTCTGTGGCGATGGGCGGGGGATACGGCGACGGACTGGAACCACTATTCCAAGCGCGTGATCCTGTCGGGCATCCTGATCCCAGCCCTGACGATGCGCCTGTTCGACGGCAAGGAGGCGGCGGACAGATTCGTCGCCGCCCGCATCGAGAACGTCATGGCCTTCGAGAAGTGGAAGGCCGGCAAGGACTTCGAGGCCCCGCTGAAGAAGGTCACCGACGCGCTGGCGAGGCTGCGATATGGAGCCCCGACCTGAGCGATGTGCGCTTCCTATGAAAGCCGGTTCACCGTCCGCCAACTGGTAGACGCCTTTTCTGCGGCCGGAACACCGTTTCACAGCGGCGTAAGCCTTCCCAATCTCGCCGAGGTCGACGAGGTGCGTCCGACGGATCGCTCCGCCGTTGTGATGGCGGGGCCGAGGGGAGAGGCGATCATGGCCTCCCTGTCCTTCGGCTTTCCACCGCCGCGTCCCAAAGCCAGGCCCGTTGTCAATCTGAGGGGCGAGGGTCGGGTGTTCCAGAACGGGGACCAGACCGGACGCTGCCTTGTTCCGATGACGGGCTTCTATGAGTTCACCGGGAGCACCTACCCGAAAACCCGCTGGGTGTTTCGCGATCCCGAGGCGCCGCTTCTGTGCCTGGCGGCCGTCTGGCGCGCGGGCGAGTCGGGAGCAGCGGAGTCGTTCGCGCTGTTGACCAGTGAGCCGGGTCCGGATATCGCGCCCTATCATGACCGGGCCGTTGTCATCGCCCCACCCAAGCGATGGGCCGACTGGCTCGCCGGCGATGTCTTTCCGGCGGACATGATTCAGCCCGCGCCATCGGGAACTGTGATCGTCAGCGCGGCGCCGAGACCGCCGAAGGGCGACTAGAGCTTCGACACCCGGTTCACGTGGGCCATTTTCCGGCCCGGGCGGGCTTCGGCCTTGCCGTAGAGGTGGAGGCGGGCGTTGGGTTCGGCGGCTAACGCCGTCCACTGGTCGATCTCATCGCCGAGCAGGTTGGTCATTTCTACGCGGGCGTGGGCCTTGGTGGGGCCTAGGGGCCAGCCGGCAATGGCCCGGATGTGCTGTTCGAACTGATCACAGGCGCAGCCGTCCTGGGTCCAGTGGCCGGTGTTGTGGACGCGCGGCGCGATCTCATTGACCAGCAGGACGCCGTCACCGAGGTCGAACAGTTCGACACCCATGACGCCGACATAGTCGAGGCCGTCGAGGATGGCTTCGGCGATCTCGTGCGCACGTGCGGCCGTGGTCGCATCGATCGCAGCAGGAGCGAGCGTGGTGCTGAGGACGCCGTTGGCATGGCGGTTCTCGCCCAACGGATAGACGGCGACCTGACCGTCACGACCACGCGCTGCGATGACCGATAGTTCGCGCGTGAAGGCGGCCTTCGCCTCGAGGATGGCAGGGCGTTCGCCGATGGCGGCGAAGGCGTCGGCGGCCTCGGTGATCGAGCGGATCCAGATCTGGCCCTTGCCGTCATAACCGTCGCGGCGGGTCTTGAGCAGCGACGGGACGCCCAGCCGCTCGAGTCCGGCGATCAGGTCGTCGACACTGTCGACCGGCTCGAAATCGACCGTGGTCGCGCCGACGGCGTTGAGGAAGGTCTTCTCGTCGACCCGGTCCTGAGCCGTCGACAGCGCGGTCGGCCCGGGCGCGACGAGAGCCCCGGCTTCCGCCAGCAGTTCGACCGAGGCGGCGGGCACGTTCTCGAACTCGAAGGTGACCACGTCGCAGACCTGACCCAGCACCGTCAGTGCGGTCGGGTCGTCATAGGCGGCAACCATCTGGCCCCGTGAGACTCGACCGGCGGGGCTGTTGTCTTCTGGATCGAGGATGACGACGTCGAAGCCGAGCCGGGAGGCGGCTTGCGACAGCATCCGGCCGAGCTGGCCGCCGCCGAGGATGCCGATGGTCGAACCGGGAGGGAGAGGCAGGCTCAACTCAGTCCTCGACCGTTTCCGCGACCGCGTCGGTCTGGGCGGTGCGATAGGCGGCGAGTCGCTCGGCGAGGGCGTCGTCGGACAGGGCGAGGATCTGGGCGGCGAGGATGCCTGCGTTCTTGGCGCCCGCTTCGCCGATGGCCAAGGTTGCGACGGGGACGCCGCCGGGCATCTGGACGATAGACAACAGCGAATCGAGGCCGCTCAGCGCCTTGGACTGGACCGGCACGCCGA
>DASVTM010000459.1:0-2234 GCA_036387575.1 Brevundimonas sp. | reverse complement strand
GTGGCCGTCGATGTTCTCCAGATCGACGACGCCCGCATGGCGACGCCCGCGGAAGCCGACGATGTCACCGCCGCGCAGATCGACGCCGACGCTGCGGGTTTCGAGCTTGGGCGTCTCGGGGGTCTTGAGGCGCAACTGGTTCAGGCGCGTGCCCGGACGGACCAGTATGGAGAAGGTCTGGGGCGCGATCTCCATATAGAGCGGCCCGTCATAGCCCTCGGCCACGTCGTCGAACCGGGCGCCGCGATCGGTCAGCAGGCGCACGAAGACATCGACACGGCCGGTCGAGGATTTGGGATTTGCGCGGGCGATCAGGCCCTTGGGCAGGCTGAGACGCTCCTGCAGCTCGGCGATATAGACGCAGCCCTTTTCCATCACATAGCCGCCCGACAGGTCGATCGCATGCATGGCGACGTCGGCGATCCGGTCGGCGACCAGACGCTGGCCCGGCAGGAAGGACGCGCGCACACGCCATGCGCGGTCGGACAGGCGCAGGTCGAGACTGGCAGGCTGCACCTGATCGGCGTCGAACGCGGTCTGCGACGTGATCGCTCCAGTGGCGATCAGGGTCTCGATGGATTGGGCGGGCAGGATGCCGACTTTGGTAAGGTCCAGGGTCATTGCGACAGCCATACACGGGGAAGCGAAAAAGGAAGAGGGGTTGAAGCGATGAGCCGCGCGGAGGAAAGTGGGGCCTCAAGTAGCGCAAGCGCGGCAGGCCCTTCCAGAATGCACGATACGCCCGCCTACACCGCTGAAACCGACGGCATTCTGATCAAGGTGCGGCCCAGCTATCTGGCGGGGCAGTCCGATCCCGAGGCGGGGCGTTGGGTCTGGGCCTATCAGGTCGAGATCATCAATCTGGGCATGAGCACAGTCCAGCTGGTGTCGCGGCGGTGGGTCATTACCGATGCACGCGGCCATGTCGAACACGTCGAGGGTCCGGGCGTCATTGGTGAACAGCCGGTGATCGCGCCGGGCGACAGCTATTCCTATGCCTCGGGCTGTCCGCTGGGCACGCCGTCCGGCTCGATGGTCGGGGCGTATTCGATGACGGATGATCAGGGGCGGGTGTTCGAGGCCGCGATCCCGGCATTCAGTCTGGATGTGCCCGGGGGGCGCACGCTGAACTAGCGTTCAGGGCGCCGGGGTTAGGGCTTGGGGGTTCGGGCTTAGGGCTTAGGGCGGGTCCGCTCCCCAACATCCGCTCATCCCCGCGAACGCGGGGACCCAGTGCTTTGGGTTCATGACCGGTGAAACAAGGTGCGTGGTGCCATCCCAACCTTATCCAGAACTGGGTCCCCGCTTTCGCGGGGATGAGCGGAAATTGGAATGGGGCTGGGCAGCGAGCGCTAGAAAGCCTTGCGCTCAAGTAGCGAGGCTCCGCGAGCCGAGCGTAGCGCCCTAAAAGCAAAAGAGTGGAGACCAGCACGACCCGAAGGGGAATTCGTTGTGGCTGCTGCCTTCCGGCTCTGACCAGGTTGGCGAAGCCTTCGCCCGCACCGATCTCCGAGGCCCATATCGCGAATCTCGACGAGGATATCAAGCCGCCTCTCCCACGCGGGCGTCTGGAGGGCTATGTGCGGTCCATGTCCCTTCCGTTTTTGAACACCTTCGCCGGCAATCCGCTCGATCGAGCCGGCGACCTGAGAAACGATCCGTCGTGGTTGGCGGAGCAGGCTGAGAAGGTCGACGCGCTGGCGATGGTGCTGTGGGAGGGCAAGCCGTTGCTCGAGGTCGGGCCTGAGGGTCCGAGGCTGGCCTGGGTGTCGCTGCCGCATGCGCGCGATCTGGTGAAGGATCGCGAGCTGTTCCTCGGACTGTGGAAAGACGCGCCGGTGTTCGCCGTGGAGTTCGAGAGCCCGGTCGATCCGGCGGACGCGGCTGTGCACGGGCTGGGCCGGTTCACCGAAATGCGGGAGGCGGCTGCAGTCTTGCCGGGCGCCGAGGCGGCCATGGCGGGGACGGCCAAGTCGCTGTTCGACTGGCGGCGACGGCACGGCTTCTGCGCCGCCTGCGGCAACGCCAGCGACAACGGCAACGGTGGCTGGAAGCGGGTCTGTCCGGCGTGCGGTACCGAGCATTTCCCGCGCGTCGATCCGGTCACCATCATGCTGCCGGTCTACAAGGGCGGGCCCGAGCCGATCTGCCTGCTGGGGCGTCAGGCGGCCTGGCCTGCGGGGCGGATGTCGGCGCTGGCGGGGTTCCTGGAGCCCGGCGAAAGCATCGAGGAA
>DASVTM010000458.1:0-6282 GCA_036387575.1 Brevundimonas sp. | reverse complement strand
CCCGGCGCGATGCTGCGCTCGGCGAATCGGGCGCGAAGGATGGCGGCGAGGACAACGTCGTCCGGTTCCTCCATCGCCGTGACACGGATGGAGTCGAGGCGGGAGCGCAGGTCGGGGACCTGAACCTTCCAGAATCGGGGGGAGGGGCGCGACACCAGCAAAAGGGCGCCGCCGTCGGCCTGGGCCAGGTTGATCAGGTGGAACAGGGTCTCGTCGTCGGCGTCCTGCGCAATGTCAAGCAGGACCGGACGGCCTTCGAGATCCAGCGGGTCGGCGTGGGCGGCCTCGGCCCCGTTCAAGGCCACGGCGCCGACGCGTTCGGCCCAGATAGCAGCCAGATGGCTTTTGCCGCATCCGGCGGGACCGCAAATGGCCATCACGCGTCCGGCGGCGTCAGGCCAGCGTTCCAGAACACGCGCTGCCTCCTCGTTGGAGGCCGAACGCACGAACTCCGCCGCGCCGGCGGGCACGTCGCGCTGCAAGGGCAGGCGGAGTTGATCGGTCATGGCGAGGCGGCCCGGCATGGCGACACCCTAGCACCCCCCGCGAGCGACGCGGTTAACGGCCGAACCGTCGTGCCGGGGACATCGGGGACAACACCGTGGGCCTGTGGGCGGCTCAGACCAGATCGGTCAGGGCAGGGTTCATCTTGCCCGCCGCGAACTCGACGATCCGGTAGTCGGCAAGGCCGTGGGCCTGGAACGGGTCTTCCTTCATCGCCTCGGTGATTTCCTCGAGCGTCTGGCCGCCACGCGCGATCAGGAAGCCGCCAGTGCGGGGGACCTTGGGACCGGTGAGGATCAGCAGACCGCTGGCGATCTGGGCTTCCAGCCAAGCGCGATGCTCGGCCGTCTTCGCCTCGATTTCCTCGATGGGATGCGTGTAGGTGATTTCGACGAGGAACATGGCGGACTTCCTGACTGTGACGCTCGTTAATATGTGGATTCGCGGGGCCATGAACAAGGCCGCGAAATCGGCTCCGACCTTGACTTTCCGGGTCGATGATGCGCCCTTCCGCGCCTTCCAATTCCCGGCCTCAGCGGCCGTTTTCAGACGATTTCACGCATGCACGCCTATCGCTCACACACCTGCGGCGCCCTCCGATCGACGGACGCAGGCGCCAATGTGCGCCTTTCGGGCTGGGTCCACCGCAAGCGCGACCACGGGGGTCTGCTATTCATCGACCTGCGCGACCACTATGGCCTCACTCAGCTGGTCTTCCACCCCGAGACCCCGGGCTTCGCCGCCGTCGAACGCGTGCGCGCCGAGAGCGTGATCCGGGTCGATGGCGAGGTCGTGGCCCGCGACGCCTCCGTGATCAACGTCAACCTGCCGACCGGCGAGATCGAGCTGCGTGTGACCAACGTCGAGGTCCTGTCGGAAGCCGCCGAACTGCCGCTGCCGGTCTTCGGCGAGCCTGAATACCCCGAGGAAATCCGCCTCAAGCACCGCTATCTCGACCTGCGCCGTGAGACCCTGCACAAGAACATCGTGCTGCGTTCGCGCGTGATCTCCTCGATCCGCCAGCGCATGACGGGGCAGGGCTTCCTCGAATACCAGACGCCGATCCTGACGGCCTCCAGCCCCGAAGGAGCGCGCGACTTCCTCGTGCCGTCGCGTCTGCATCCGGGCAAATTCTACGCGCTGCCGCAGGCGCCGCAGCAGTTCAAGCAACTGCTGATGGTCTCGGGCTTCGACCGCTATTTCCAGATCGCGCCCTGCTTCCGCGACGAGGACCTGCGCGCCGACCGTTCGCTGGAATTCTACCAGCTCGACGTCGAGATGAGCTTCGTCACCCAGGAAGACGTCTTCGCCGCCATCGAGCCCGTCATGCATGGCGTGTTCGAGGAGTTCGCCGACGGCAAGACCGTCGACGCCTATCCGTTCGTGCGCATCCCGTACCGGCAGTCGATCGCCAAATACGGCACCGACAAGCCTGACATGCGCAACCCGATCGAGATGCAGGACGTGTCCGAACATTTCCGCGGCGGTGGTTTCGGCCTGTTCAACAAGATCCTCGGCGCCGACGCCAAGAACGCCGTCTGGGGCATCCCGGCGCCCAAGGGCGGCTCGCGCGCCTTCTGCGATCGCATGAACTCCTGGGCCCAGGGCGAAGGCCAGCCGGGCCTCGGCTACATCTTCTGGTCGGACGACAATAACGCTTGGGGCGGACCGATCGCCAAGAACCTCGGCGAGGCGACCGATGGCCTGATGGCTGCGCTGGGCATGGGCAAGGGCGACGCCGCCTTCTTCGCCGCCGGCGACCCGTCAGTGTTCTACAAGTTCGCAGGTTCGGCCCGCAGCAAGCTGGGTCAGGACCTGAACCTGATCTCGGACGACGAGTTCAAATTCTGCTGGATCGTCGACTTCCCGATGTTCGAATGGTCGGACGAAGAGAAGAAGGTCGATTTCTCGCACAACCCGTTCTCGATGCCGCAGGGCGAGATGGAGGCGCTGCAGACGCAGGATCCGCTCGATATCCTCGCCTATCAGTACGACATCGTCTGCAACGGCTATGAGCTGTGCTCGGGCGCGATCCGGAACCACAAGGCCGAGATCATGCTGAAGGCGTTCGAGATCGCCGGCTACGACGCCTCGGTGGTCGAAGAGCAGTTCGGCGGCATGCTGAACGCCTTCCGCTACGGCGCGCCGCCGCACGGGGGTTTGGCCCCCGGTATCGACCGCATCGTCATGCTGCTGGCCAATCAGGTCGCGATCCGCGAGGTCATCGCCTTCCCGCTGAACCAGCAGGGCCAGGATCTGCTGATGAGCGCCCCCGCCGAGGCGGCTGAGCGTCAGTACAAGGAACTGCATATCCGCAGCGCTGTACCGATCAAGGTCTGAGGCTGCAGCCTCAGTAGAAACGGAAAGGGCGGCCGCGAGGCCGCCCTTTTGTTTAGTCGGCCACCATAACGAACTGGCGTTGAGCGGGCGGCACAGGCGGCCGAGGAGTGGCTGGTGCTGCGGGCGGCGATATGCGGAGAACGGTGCGGCTGCGGCAGTTACCCATCTGCAGGCCGCGGGGAAGGCGAGTGGCGTCGTCAGCGCAGGCCTGTCCAACCTGTGACTGGCTCAGACCGACCGATTGCGACAGATCCACGCCACGAATGTCGGTACGCCGCAGCGACGCCCCTCTGAAGTTGGTGCGAGCGAACCGACCTCCGGCAAACCGGGCATTGTCGAGCGTGGCGCCCGTGAAGTTTGCACCGGAGAAGTCGCCTGCGCTCATGTTGGAGGCTTGCATCTCGGCGTGCTGGAACGAGGCGTTGCGGGCGTTGACGTTGGCAAGGGTGGCGCCGAACATCTCGGCTCCGGACAGGTTGGCGTCTTGCAGAATGGCGCCGTTCATATTGACGCCGTTCAACTCGGCGCCGTTCAGGTTGGCGCGCGCCATATTCGCGCGGGCGAAGACCCCGCCCGTGGCTTCAACGCCGTTCATCGAGACATCAACGAAGGATGCAGCGGTGAAGTTGGCGCCGTTCATTTCGGCGCCGGTCATGTTGGCGCGGCTGAAGTCGCTCTGGGAGAAGTTTGAGCCGGTGAGCTCGGCGCCGCGCAGGTTGGCGCCGACGAGGGTGGCGCTGAGGAAGTTGGCGCCGGTGAAGGTTGCGCCAGACAGGTTGCGGCCCGACAGTTCACAGCGGTTGCAGGACCCGCCGAGCGTGACCATTCGGGCGACGTCCCGGTCCTGGATGCTGATACGGGTTTCAGCGAAAGCCTGTGAAGCGCCAGCCATCACGACCATCCCGAGGGCGGCCGCGGAGGCGTTGCGGATTAGTGCTGCGATCTGTTTCACATCGCCTCAATGAGGCTGAAGTGCCTGAAAGCCTACTTAAATCGCGGTAACAGTCAGGTCGCTTAGCAGGCGGGAATGCGCAAGGACCCGGGCAGTGCGGTGGCCTCGTCGCCGCAGGCTTGACTGAGCTGGCGTTGCGTCAGACCGGTGGCCCGCGCCAGGCGAGCACCCGAGAAATTGACCCCGGTCAGCGTCGCTCCGGCGAAGGACGCGCCTTCCAGATAGGCGCCGACGAAGCTGGCGTTGGTCAGGTTGGCGCCGGAGAAGTTAGAGTTGGAGAAGACGCCGCCATAGGCCTCGACGTCGCGCATGTCGGCGTTGGCGAACCGGGTGCGGTTCATGACCGCCAGGCTCATGTCCGACTGACGCAGTCGCGAACCGGTCAGGTTCAGGCCGCGCTTCTCGAAGCCGGACAGGTCGGCCTGAAACAGGTTGCAGCCCCGGCAGTCGTGACCGGCGCGCACGCTGGCGATCTGACCGGCATTCTGAGCGAGGACGGGCGAGGCGACGGCGAGCACCGAGGCGATGAGGACGATGGCTTTCTTCACGGACAGGCTCCGGGCCGGCTCAGCCGACGCTGTGATCTTTGAAAAGACCCATAACGCAGAGATGTTTACGATCCGTGGCTTGTAGACGAGCGACTAGCCCTTCTTCGATTCCGCCGCGCCGCAGCTGTCGCAGACCCGGACGGCGCCGCGCTGCTGGAGGGTGAAGTCGCCGCATGCGGAGCAGGCGTCAGCGTTGGCGAACGAGACCTTGCGGGGCTCGGGCTCGCGCTTGCCGAAGGGCAGGACCACTAGGTTGTCGGGCGCTGCGCCCCGGGCGAAGCCCTTGGAAATGAAGTGGGCGGCGGGGACCATCTCATCAGCCTTGCCAGAGCCCAGACCATCGGCATCCAGCGGTTCGGCGTCGGCGTTGGCAAGCTCGCGACGGTCCAGATAGGACACTCCCAGCTCGCGGAAGATGTAGTCGAGGATCGAGGTGGCCGAGCCGATGGAGTCGTTGCCGGTGACGCGGCCCGCAGGTTCGAAACGGGTGAAGACGAAGGCGTCGACGAACTCGTCCAAGGGCACGCCGTACTGAAGTCCGATGGAGATCGCGATGGCGAAATTGTTCATCAACGAGCGGAAGGCGGCGCCTTCCTTGTGCATGTCGATGAAGATCTCGCCGAGCTCGCCGTCGTCGTATTCGCCGGTGTGGATATAGACCTTGTGACCGCCTACGGCTGCCTTCTGGATATAGCCCTTACGGCGATCGGGCAGCTTGCGACGGGTGCGGTCGCGTTCGACCACGCGTTCGACGATCTTCTCGGTCACCGTCGACTGAGGTGCGGCCACCGGCTCTGGCGATCTGCGCAAGGGCTCCGCGTCGGGAATTATCAGGAGTGGCTGGTCGGCGGCCTGACGGCGGGACAGGCGCATCGCACGACGTCCCTCCCGCGCGCCTTGCGTCAGCATCGCCATGGCAGAGGCGATCCCCGCATGGCTTGGAAGTTCGACGGACGTCGTGTCGGCGACGTCGCTGGACGGTTCAGCCGCGTGGGCAAGGGAAATGGCGGCGGCGTCGAGGTCGGCGAAAACCGTCCTCAGCCGACCAGGCGCCGACTGCCAGCCGGACAGTTCACGGTGACCGAAAACGTATGCCGTCGCGGCTGCGATGTGCTCGGGAGAGGCCAGTACAGCCAGAACGCCGCCCTGTGCGGCCGTATCGTGATCGACACCCAGAACGTCGCGGATGAAGCCCGCTTCAAGCACCGGAGGGGTGAAGGCGTCTTCGAGACGATCGACGCGCGCCAAGGCGATCTCGACCGCCTCCAGTTCCGCCTCGGTGAAACCGCGTGTCGCAAGCTCGGCATGGCTGAGCCCCGGCGCATCCACGAGCGTGCGACGCCCGAGAAGCCAGCGCTCGGCCTCCTCGACATCGCCGCCGTGCGTGGTGATCGCAGAGGCCAGCACCGGATGCAGACGACGGATGATCTGGCCGTCCCGGGTCTGGAACACGTCGACAGCGGCAAGCCGGGCGAAGCCGAGGCGCAGATCCCGTTCGGTGTCTGTAGCCATGGTCGCGATGACGCAGTGCCGGCGACCGGACGTGCGTGCGGCGGCCGCCGCCTGAGCGGTGCGCAAGGCGGCGGCCCGGCCAAGATCGCTTTGCATATGCGCCAGGCTGGCCTCGCGCGCGGCGAGGCTGGCGAGAACGGTCTCTGCGGCGCCGGGCCAATCGGCAGCCGGACGCAGCGTCTGGGCGATTTCGCTGGAGGTCAGGGACGCGGCGGCAGTGAAAAGCGCAGAGGCTGCGACGAACTCCGTCTCGTCGAGGGTTCCAAGGGGACGGGCGAGCAGCCAGTCGAGGCCGCCGACAAGCGTCAGGACGACCGGGCGGACGGCATGCCGACGTCGCGCCAGACGTCCGTCCGGCGCGAAACCACAGGCGATTTCAATCTCCAGCGCCGTCGTCCACAGGCGGGCGAGGGCGTCGAGGCCCTT
>DASVTM010000457.1:0-1536 GCA_036387575.1 Brevundimonas sp. | reverse complement strand
CCCTTCCGTCCTGCACCACTGCAAAGCCGGAGGCGATGCGCGACACGTCGGGACTGCTCAGCCGGACATCGCAGATCTGGCCTTCAGGCGTAGCCGGCATCAGTTCGTAAACAGGATAGAGGTCCATCCGGCCGCCAGCGGTCTGGAGCGTGATCGCCGGGGCCGGATCGCGTGTTGCGCCGAGGCGCGTCAGCACTTCGCTGAGGGGGCGTCCTTGCAGAGTGCTGACCGGCGTCGCGGACGGAGCCCCGGCCCCCGCCCCGGCTCCGGTCTGAAGCGGGGTGGCGGCGATGGCGAGGGTAACGGCGAGCATGACGTTCATGACTTATCCCTTTTCCATCAACCAGTCGTAGCGGGCGCCGTGCGGCTGGCCCCGCGCCAGCGCGACCGCCTCTTCTTGTCCCGGCCAAGTCCGCAGGCGCAGCATGGGGCGACGCTCGAACCCATCTTCCTCGGCCTCAAAGGTCAGCCAGGCCAGCGGCGCATCAGTGGTGGATTGCGAGCCGACCACGGCCATATGGGTCCGGATGCGGTCCTGAACCCCCGGCGGGAAATACTGGAAGGCGATGGTGTGCATGACCACCCGGCAGACGCCCTGTTGCGGCGTCAGCGTCAGCCTTTCCTCCAGCCAGTCAGCAGCGTCTGCGCGCGCGAGGTCAAGCGGAGTCGCGGTGGCCAAGTCTAGCGCCGCATTCAGCCGGGCCAAGCGGTCGCGCTGGTCGGTCCAGACGTAGGCTGACAGCATGCGTCGAGTTGCTGGAGCGGTGACATCAAGCGGATTTCGATCGACTGCCTGACGCGAGACGACACGCACGATAGCGGCGGGCGGAGGCGATCCCGTCCAGACCGGAGCCAGTTGCACAGGAGAGGCAGGGTCGCCTGCCTTCACGCCGCCGAGATCGAAGCTATAGCCGTCCAGCAGGCTGTTCAGCCCGGCGCTGGCGCCGAGTTCGTACAGATCGAACGGCAGGCCGAAACGCTCGGCCAGCACCAGCAGCCCGGCATCAATCCAGCGGACCGACCGACTTCATTGGTCTGTGGCGGGCCGTCTAGCCACGGATCGACCGCGTCGGCATGGTCTACAAGCGCCTGTGGCAGCACGGCCCAGACCTGATCATCATCCGGCGCTCCGTTGGGCGGGTAGATAGCGGTCAGCTCCGCATCCACCCCTGACCGGGCCAGATCATGCAGCCCGCCCGCGAGCCTTAGCGGCAAGGCGTCGCCCTCGTGCGAGGGATTGCCCGGCCAGTCGAGCACACGTCGCCCGATAAGCCCGGACCGATCCAGCCGTTCGCAGATCAAGCCACAGACGCGACCCGTGAAGGGCGCGCCCGCTGCCGTGCAGATCGCCGCCTGTTTGGCGAACGCCGCCCTGACATCTTTGTCTTTGGCGGCTTCACTCATCGCCCTACCGCTTGTTCATCGCCACGAGATAAACTTCCGACGAGCCCTTACGGCTGGCCTCGGGCTTGACGTATTTGACCTCCTGGAAATTGGCCCGGAGGTCAGACAATACCCGACCCGCGTCCCCGCCCT
>DASVTM010000456.1:0-7737 GCA_036387575.1 Brevundimonas sp. | reverse complement strand
ATTGCACTGGCCCTTGTTGTCGCCGCTGCGACCTGGTTCGCCAGCCGAAGGCCGGAGGGGCGGTCCGGAACGGTGTTCAGCGGGATCGAGGACGCTCCTGCGTCCAGCGCGGCGACCGCCCCCTTGCTCGACAATGTGTTCGAGGCGCTGAACGACCCCGTGCTTATCATCAGTGGCGGCGAGGCGGACGATATCGCAGGACGGCGCGTGGTCATGGCCAATGCCGCCGCGCGAGATCTGCTGCGTATCGCGCGCGAAGGCGCGCTGTTGGTCTCCGTCATGCGCGATCCCGGGGTGCTGGAGGCGGTAGACGAAGCCCTTTTCGGCGGTGTGACCAAGACGACCGACTATTCGGCGGGCGGCGCCAGAGCCAGGCACTGGCGCGCCTGGGTGCGGCCGTTGCCTTCGCCAGTCGAGGCTCCACTGGCGATTCTGGCACTGCGTGACGAGACAGATGTCCGGCGCATGGAAATGATGCGCGTCGACTTCCTCGCCAACGCCAGCCACGAGCTGCGTACCCCGCTGGCTTCGCTGACGGGTTTCATCGAGACCCTGAAGGGCCACGCCCGCGATGATGCCGTGGCGCGCGACCGCTTCCTCGACATCATGGCCACCCAGGCGGAACGGATGACCCGCCTCGTCGCGGATCTGTTGTCGCTCAGCCGGATCGAGTTGAACGAACACATTCCGCCGTCGGGCCGCGTCGATCTGGCGAAAGCCGCCTCGGACGTGATCGACGCCGTCAGTGTCCTGTCTCAGGAGCGCGGGGTCGTCATCACTTTGCAGTCCGAGGGCGGGAAGGTGAACATCGACGGCGACCGAGACGAGATCATTCAGGTGATCCAGAACCTCGTCGATAACGGCATCAAATATTCGCCATCCGGCCAGTCGGTGGAGATCGTCATCCGCCGCGACCTCAACATCGACGCCGCCCCGGGCCCACGCACCGACGGACTGACCCGCCTGCCGCTACTGACGCCGGACCGGGAAGCGGGGATACTTTATGCCGCCGTCACCGTTCGCGATCACGGCCCCGGCATCGCCCGTGAGCATTTGCCGCGGCTGACGGAACGTTTCTATCGGGTCGAAGGCCAGAAGAGCGGGGGGGAGCGTCCGGGAACAGGTCTCGGCCTCGCCATCGTCAAGCATATCGTCAATCGCCACCGGGGCGGACTGACGGTGGTCAGCGCTCCCGGCGAAGGGGCAGCGTTCAGCGCCTATTTCCCGATGTCGGCGGTCCGGCCGGAGACTTCAGACGCCGTCTGAACCGGCTGACCTGCGCTGTTACGGAAGTGTCATGGACCCGTCGTAATCCGCTTGCCAATAAAGGGCAGTTTCCGGCCTCACCGAGCCGGCCCCCGCCGGGCGCGGATTCCTGTGATTCTGTCGGACCTCAATGATCTGGTTCTTTCTTCTGGTGGTTATCGCGCTTTCGGCGCTCGCCTTCATCGGCGGGCGTGTGCTCGCCGCGAAACGCGCTACGGCTGAGGGCGTCAAACCCCATTCTCGTCCCACGCAGCACGGCCTGTATGCCCTCATCTGGGTTGGAGCGCCGTCGCTGCTGGTGTTGATCCTGGCCGGGGTGTTTGCAGACGGCATTGCCCATCAGGCTCTGGTCGCGGGCGCTTCGCCCGAGGTCGAACAGCTCGAGCCTTTCCGTCGCGAGGCCTTCTTCGCTGACGCTAATCTCGTCGGGTCCGGCAGACAGGCCCAGCAGATCTGGCCCGCGCCTCTGGCCGAACAACTGACTGTTCAGGGCCGTCGCGCCGCTGAAATCCATACGACCCTGGCTATCGGGACAGGGATCGCCGCCCTGATCGCGGCGATCCTCGGCGCCATTTTCGTCATCACCCAGATCCGTCCTGACCTGCGGGCCCGCAATCGCGTGGAGGGCTGGATCGTCGGCGTCCTTTTCGCCTGTTCGGCCGTCGCCGTCCTGACCACCATTGGCATCGTCTTCTCCCTGCTGTGGGATTCGCTACGGTTCTTCCAGTCCGTGCCGGTGACGGAGTTCCTGTTCGGAACGAAGTGGTCGCCCCAGATCGCCATTCGCGCCGATCAGGTCGGGTCGTCGGGGGCTTTCGGCGCCGTGCCGCTGTTCGCAGGAACGTTCCTGATCATGATCATCGCCATGTGCGTGGCCGCGCCGGTCGGGCTGTTCTCAGCCATCTATCTATCGGAATACGCCAGCCGCACCTCGCGCGCGGTGGTCAAGCCGATCCTTGAAATCCTCGCCGGCGTTCCGACCGTGGTCTACGGCTTCTTCGCCGCGCTGACGGTTGGGCCTGCGCTGAGGGTCTTCTTCAACAGCATCGGCGACTTCCTCATCGGCGGGCCGTTCAATGACGTGGGCCTGTATCTGTCGCTGGTGCAGAACCAGATGGCGCTGGTCGCCGGTGCGGTCATGGGGATCATGCTGATCCCGTTCGTGTCCTCGCTGTCAGACGACATCCTGAACTCGGTGCCGCAGTCGTTGCGCGACGGCTCATACGCCATGGGCGCGACGAAGTCAGAGACCGTCAAGCGGGTCCTGCTGCCGGCTGCCCTTCCGGGTATTTCGGGCGCGCTTCTGCTAGCCATGTCGCGCGCCATCGGCGAGACCATGATCGTGACCATGGCCGCCGGTCTTGCTGCCAAACTGACCTTCAATCCGCTGGATACGGTCACGACCGTCACCGTCCAGATCGTGACGCTGCTGACGGGCGACCAGGAGTTCAACAGTCCCAAGACGCTGGCGGCCTTCGGCCTCGGCCTGACCCTGTTCCTGGTGACCCTGATGCTCAACATCGTGGCCCAGCGCATCGTCCAGACCTATCGGGAACAGTATGACTGACGCGACCCCCGACATGCTTTCACCCTTGGCTGAAGGGCGTGCGGCCGATGAGGCCCGCGTCGGCCGCCTGCAGGCAGGCATCAAGAAGCGCTACGCCAAGGAGCGCCGGTTCAAGATGTACGGCGTCATGGCCGTCTCGATCGCCGTTGGCTTCCTGCTGCTGCTGCTTGGCCGGATCATCGAGCAGGGCCATACGGCCTTCTACGCGCATGAGATCACCTTGCCGGTTTACATGGACCCGGCACGTATCGACCGCGCCTATCCGCAAGGCACCAATTTTGAGTTGCTGATCGCCGAACAGGAGCTCGCGCGGTTCGGCATCCCCGACGATGCCAAAGGGACCAAGGCGCGCGCCATGCGATCTCTGTTCTCTTCCGAAGTGAAGTTTCGCGCTGCGGCTCTGGTCCGCAACAATCCGAACGTCATCGGCCAGACGGTGACGATCGCGGCGCCGACCTCAGACGAGGCCGATCTCTATTACAAGGGCCAGATCTCGATCGCGACGCCGGCCGATCAGCGTCGCCTGTCCAACGAGCAGATCGGCTGGCTCGACCGGATGAAGTCCAATGGCTCGGTCCGCACCCACTTCAACGGCGCCCTGTTCACCAACGGCGACTCGACAGAGCCGGAACTGGCGGGCGTGCTCGGCGCAGTGGTCGGCTCGGCGCTGATGCTGCTGGTCACCGCGATCATTGCCATCCCTATCGGCATCGGTGCGGCCGTGTACCTGGAAGAGTTCTCGCCCCGGAACCGGCTCAGCGACCTGATCGAGGTCAACATCAACAACCTCGCAGCCGTGCCGTCGATCGTCTACGGCCTGTTGGGTGTGGCGCTGTTCATCAACTGGATGCACCTGCCGCGATCGTCGCCGCTGGTCGGCGGTCTGGTGCTGGCCCTGATGGCGCTGCCGACCATCATCATCGCCACCCGGTCCTCGCTGAAAGCCGTGCCGCCGTCGATCCGGGAGGCTGCTCTCGCCATGGGAGCCAGCCGCACGCAGACGGTGTTCCAGCACGTCCTGCCGCTGGCCATGCCGGGTGTCATGACGGGCACGATCATCTCCATGGCTCACGCACTCGGCGAGACCGCGCCCTTGTTGCTGATCGGCATGGTCAGCTTCGTGCCGGGCATTCCGCACTCGGCGGTCGAGCCCACGGGCGCCCTGCCGTCGCTGGTCTATATCTGGGAGAACGCGTCGGAACGCGCGTTCCACGAGCGGACGGCGGCCGCGATCCTTGTTCTCCTCGCCTTCATGATCGTCATGAACGCCGGCGCGATACTGCTGCGCCGACGCTTCGAACGCCGGTGGTAAACGTATGAAATTCCCATTCTTCCACTCGCCGGCCAAGGCTCCGGACGGTCGCGAAGGCGGCCCTGTCGATCCCACTGAAACGCCGCGCATGGGCGGTCAGGTCCTGCCGGTCGCGGTTGAACCGACGGCGGAGCCTGCGCCCGACAGCGGCTTCGTGTCGTCCGGCGGAGCCCAGACGCGCGTCCCTACCGTGACCTCGACCTTCGCACCCGCAGGCCCGACCAAGATCACCGCGCGCGACGTGTCGGTCTTCTACGGCGACAAACAGGCCCTGTTCGACGTCAGCCTCGACATCCCGGACAAGACGGTCACCGCCTTCATCGGTCCGTCAGGCTGTGGCAAGTCGACCTTCCTGCGCACCATGAACCGGATGAACGACACCATCCCGGGCTGCAAGGTGACCGGCAAGATCGACATGGACGGCAAGGACATCAACGCCAAGGCCGTCGATCCCGTGCTGTTGCGCGCCCAGGTCGGCATGGTGTTCCAAAAGCCGAACCCATTCCCCAAGACCATCTACGAGAACGTCGCCTACGGTCCGAAAATCCACGGCCTGACCACCAACAAGGGCGAGCTCGACGCCATCGTCGAGGCCTCGCTGAAGCGCGCGGGTCTGTGGGAAGAGGTCGCCGACCGGCTGCATTCCGCCGGCACCGGCCTTTCGGGCGGCCAGCAGCAACGTCTGGTCATCGCCCGCGCCATCGCGGTCAATCCAGAAGTCATCCTGATGGACGAGCCTTGCTCGGCTCTGGACCCCATCGCGACGGCCAAGATCGAGGAACTGATCGACGAACTGCGCGAGCGTTTCTGCATCGTCATCGTCACCCACTCGATGGCTCAGGCGGCGCGGGTGTCGCAGCGGACGGCCTTCTTCCACATGGGCAGGCTGGTCGAGCACGGGAACACCGAGGAGATCTTCACGAATCCCCGCGAACGGCGCACCCTCGATTACATTACGGGGCGCTTCGGTTGAACACGCACACCGTCAAAGCCTACGGCGACGAACTGAACCAGCTGACCGCTGAGGTCGCCCGTATGGGGGGTCTGGCAGAGGCTCAGGTCGCGGACGCCGTTGAGTCCGTCGCCCGTCGCGACATCGCCCTCGCACGCGCCGTCGTCGACCGTGACGTCAAGCTCGACGCCATGCACCGCGACATCGAGAAAAAGGCCATCCGCCTGATCGCCCTGCGCCAGCCGGTCGCGTCAGATCTGCGCAAGACACTGTCGGCGATGAAGCTGGCCACCGATCTGGAACGCACCGGAGACCTGGCCAAGAACATCGCCAAGCGTGCTCTGGCCGTGGCGGAGACCGAGCCGATGCAGCCCCTGACCCGTTCGATCGAGCGGATGGGACGGCTGGTGTCGATGCGGCTGCGCGACGTGCTGGACGCCTATACGTCCGGCGAACTGGACGGCGCTCTGGCGGTCTGGGCTTCGGATGACGAGGTTGACGAGCACTACAACGCGCTGTTCCGCGAACTGCTGACCTACATGATGGGCGATCCGCGTACGATCAACGCCTGCACCCATCTGCTGTTCATGGCCAAGAACCTCGAACGGATCGGCGACCACGCGACCAACATCGCCGAGACCGTCCACTATGAGATCACCGGCGACGAGATGATCGGCGAGCGCCCCCGTGGCGCGCCGGGCGCTTCCGAGACTGGCCTGACCCATACCCACATCCTGCCCGACGCCTGAGGGAAACGGACATGCAGCCCTACATTCTGGTTATGGAAGACGAGGACGCGCTGGCGACCCTGCTCCAGTACAATCTCGAGAAGGAGGGCTATGACGTCGTCATCGCTTCCGACGGCGAAGAGGGTCTGGTCCAGATCGACGAGCGGCAACCCGATCTGGTCCTGCTCGACTGGATGCTGCCCAAGGTCTCGGGCATCGAGGTCTGCCGCCGCCTGCGTGGCCGAGCCGAGACACGCAACCTGCCGATCATCATGCTGACCGCGCGCGGCGAGGAGACAGACCGGGTGAGGGGCCTCGACACCGGGGCCGACGACTATCTGACCAAGCCGTTCTCGATGGTCGAGCTTATCGCCCGCATCCGCGCCGTCCTGCGCCGGATTCGTCCAGGTCTTGCAGACGACCGCGTCGGCCATGGCGACATCGTCATCGACCGCGTCGCTCACCGCGTCCGCCGCAACGGCACCGAGGTCCACCTCGGCCCGACCGAGTTCCGGCTGCTCGACCACTTCATGCGCCACCCCGGCCGGGTGTTCAGCCGCGAACAACTGCTCGACGCCGTCTGGGGTTCGGACGTCTACGTCGAGGCCCGCACCGTCGACGTCCACGTCGGCCGTCTGCGCAAGGCGCTCGACATTGGCGAAAGCGCCAACCCGATCCGCACGGTGCGGTCGGCAGGGTACTCGCTGGATCTGGAAGGCTAGCGGTCTTCGGCCAGCGCGCGCGCGGCCAGATCGTCGATCGTCGCCGCAGCCGGCCCGAACGCCAGACTGGGCCAGTCCGGCGTGAGCCTGTCGATTGCCAGCATGGCGCCCAGACCCTCGTCCTGGCTCCAGTGAGTTCCAGCTCCCCGGATGAACGCCGTCGCCGCGTCGGGAGCCATGCGCCCGCCTGCCGGATCCGTCAGCCAGGCCCATGCAGACCAGTTTCCGCTGCCTTCCATGGTCAGGAAGACATCGTCCGCGTCGGCATAGATGGCGTCGGCCCCCGTGAACCATCGCGCCCTTCGCTCAGCCATCTGATCGACGGACCGACGGAGGGCGACGCGGGCGGCGGCTGGATCCTCGGCCTGGGCCGAAGCGTAAAAGCTGTCGCGCTCAGCCGACCAGCCTGAGGCGTAGCCGGGGCGCGCTTGAAACTGGTCCTGCACCACGTCGTCATCGGCGTCTTCAGGCAAGCCGTTTGCGAGGAGGGCGTCTATGCGCGAACCCAGACCGTCAGCCTGCTGAGTGTGGGTGAACTCGTGCATGAAGACCACCATCGACAGCAGTCGTGGATCACGAACCTCGTCCGTGTCGGCACGCCACAGTGACGGCAGCGCCATGGTGAAGAACATCCCTCCGTCCGACATCGGGGACGCGAAGGCCAGCCGCTGGGCCGGTACTGTGTTTCCGTCCGGCAGCGTTAGCTCCCCGGAGTGTTGATCCGCTGTCACGCGATAGCGCCGTTGGCCCACACGAAAGTCGCCGCGCGTCGATGGAACGAGCCGGTAGACACATTTGTCATCGAACAGAGCGATAACCGGCGTCACCGGACGGGCGATGTGAAGACGTCGACGGTCAAGTCGATCCCACGCCGTCAGAGCTTGTGCCGTCCACGTCCGGGGCTCGCCCGCGAACCGGCAGGTGCGGTCAGCCGAGGACGGGGTCGTGGCCGATAGCAGGGCCGAAACGATGGCGATGAGCATGAAGGTTTCCGTTTCGTCCTAATGGTCGAGAGGACGGTGTTCGCTCAAGTGAATTTGCTGACACCTTGCCGCATGGTCGCTGAAGGGCTCAGTCGGTCGTGCTCTCCGAACCGGTTGCGACGTCTTCCGGCGAGAGCGCGTAAACCGTGGAGCAGTACTCGCAAGTGACGCGGATCTTGCCGTCGTCCTCCACCATGTCTGCGCGCT
>DASVTM010000455.1:0-12006 GCA_036387575.1 Brevundimonas sp. | reverse complement strand
CCGGCGCGACGGTGATCACCGCCCCCGCCATCATCAGCTCGACGTCCTGCACATGCTCGCGCGACAGGGCCGCCAGCGCCACCGGGAGGGTATAGTTGGTCTGGTCGGTCAGGACGATCAACGGCCACAGGAAGTCGTTCCAGCTGCCCAGGAACACGAACAGCCCCAGCGTCACCAGGATCGGCGAAAGGGTCGGCAGGACGATGCGGCGAAAGATCTGCCCCTCGGTGGCGCCGTCGACGCGGGCCGCCTCCAGCATCTCGTCCGGGATCGACAGGGCGTACTGGCGGACCAGGAAAAGGCCGAAGATCGAGGCCAGCCACGGGACCAGCGCCCCGGCATAGGTGTTCACCAGCCCCACCGACTTCAGCATCAAAAACAGCGGCAGGGTGCCGATCTGGGCCGGGATCACCAGGGCGCCGATCAGCACCTGGAACAGCCGGTCGCGCCCCCTGAACGTCAGCTTGGCGAAGGCGTATCCGGCCGGGACCGTGAACCCCAGCGCCAGCACCGTGGCCAGCGTCGCCAGGGCGAAGCTGTTCCACATGTAACGGCCCATTCCCTGGTTCACGAACAGGTCGCGGTAATGCTCCAGCGTCCAGACCTTGGGCAGCAGCGGCGGCGGAAACGTCGCGGCCTCGCCAGTCGACATGAAGCTGACCGACACCATCCACGCCAACGGGAACAGCACGATCAGGCCGATGGCCGCGACCGCGACGTTCAGCAATACTTGGCGAGCTTTCACGTGTGGTCTCCACCCAGTTTGCGCGACACCCACAGCTGCACCATTGTCACCGCGAAAATGCACAGGAACAGGATGAAGGCGACGGCCGAGGCGGACCCCAGGTTCCACCATTTGAAGCCCTCTTCGTACATGAAGTAGAGCACCGTGACGGTCGACTGCGCCGGCCCCCCTTGGGTCATCACATAGGGCTCGGCGAACAGCTGGAAGAAACCGGCGATCGAGATGATCGACACCAGCAACAGCGTCGGGGCGATGGCCGGCAGCGTTACGTGCCGGAACTGCTTCCACGCATTCGCCCCGTCGATGCGCGCTGCTTCGTAAAGGTCGTCAGGCACGGTCTGGAGAACGGCTAGAAAAATCAGCATGTTGTAGCCGAAGATCTTCCACACCACGAACATCAGGATCGCCGGCACCGACGTCGCCGGGCTCCCCAGCCAGTCCACGGCCGGCAGTCCGACCGAGGTCAGGATCCAGTTGATCACGCCGTATTTGGTGTGGAGCATGTAGTTCCACAGCACCGCCGTGGCGACCAGCGTCGTCACATAAGGCGCAAAGAACACCACCCGCCAGATCGGCCGCCACTTCACCGTCCGCGCGTTCAGGATCACCGCCGCGAACAGCGACGCCCCGATGGCCAGCGGCACGCCCAGCACGCTGAACCAGACGGTGTTCCGCATCGCCCCCCAGAACAGCGGATTGGTCAGCAACCGCTCATAGTTCTGCAGGCCGACGAACCGCAGGTTCTTCAGGTCCGCCAAGGCGTAGATATCGAAGTCGGTCAGGCTCAGGAACAGCGCCGAGATCACCGGAATGACGAAGAAGATGGCGATGGCGATCAACGCCGGGGCCACGAACCCCCACGCCGCCCGTTCGCGTTTGGAGACGGTCGAACTCACGCCGCCCTCCCTTGTTCGATCATCCAGCGGCGCTTTTCCAGCAGCCGGTCGGCGCGTCGGTTGATCTCGGCGCCGGCGCTTTCGGGGGTGTATTCACCGCGCACCGTCCGTTCGGCGACGATCTGCATCTCGGTCGAGATCCGCTCCCATTCGGGCACCTTGGGCAGCGGTTTGGCGCGGCTCAACTGGCCCTTGAAGGCGGCGATATAGGGGTCGTTCGCCACCTGCGGCGCGGCCCACGCAGATTGCCGCGCAGGCAGGTCGCCGCTGAGGACATTGAACCGCGCCTGCACGGCGGGTTCGGACAGAAAGCGGATCAGCTTCCACGCGGCCGCCTGTTTGTCCGACGACTTGAACACCGCCAGCGACGAGCCGCCGGGCGCCGACGCCCCGGCCCCGCGCGGCCCCGGCACGCCCGCCGTGGTCCAGTGCGGCTGGATCGCGGGCGGCAGCTTCGACTTCATGTCGCCGATGGTCCACGGGCCGCTGAAATAATAGCTGAAATAGCCCCGTCCGAACTCGGTCCAGACGTTGGAGATCTGAGTCGAGGAGGCCAGCGGCGCCAGTCCCTCGTCGAACAGGCTCTTGTAGAAGGCCAGCGCCGCGACGAACGACGGACTGGCGAAATTGCCCCGCGTGTCCTGATCCCTCAGCAACGGCTCGTCGCCCTGAAGGCCCAGAGTCTGCAGTTGCTCGAACTCGTTGACCGGCAGCAGGATCGCGTAGTTTCCCTCCCCTGCCACCTTCTTGATCGCGTGCATCGACCGCTTCCACTCGGCCCAGTCCTGCGGCACGGCGTCGTATCCGGCCCGCTCCAGCAGGTCGGTGCGATAGTAGAGCAGCCGCGTATCGACGTACCAGGGCGTGGCCATCGGCCGCCCCTCGATCTGCATGGTCCCCAGCACGGCGTCGAATTGGTCGGTCAGCAGGTCGTTCGCCTCAGCCGGGATAGCCGACAGCGCACCGATGGCCGTCAGCTCCGAGATCCAGGTGTTGCCGACCTGGCTGACGTCCGGCAGCGACTCCCCGGCATAGGCGGTCAGAAGTTTCTGGTGCGCAGAGCTCCACGGCTGGGCCTGCACCACCACGCGGATATCCGGGTTCCTGCGCTCGAACTCGGGCATCAGCGCCCCTACATTCGACGCCTCATTGCCCATGGCCCAGAACTGCAGCGTCGTGCGCCTATCATCCCGACCGCACCCGCTCAACGCAGCCGCGCCCCCGGCCAACAGGCCGAGCGCCGTCCGTCGATCCGGCGCGAACTCCGTCATGCGTCGAGCCATCCGCCGGTGAACCCGGCCTTCTCCAGCCCGCGCCGCAGGTTGGGCTCGCCATGCATATGGCGCCAGATCAGCTCCGAGCGATGGTTCTCGACCATCATCACGATCGGCCCCTGATCGATGCCCAGATAGTCTCCGTCGACCCAGCACAGACCCGGCTCGATCCGCCCATGTTGCAGCGGGTGGCCGACCTCGTTCAGGGTCGGGTTGAAGCTGTCGAGGAAGCCGTATTTCGTATAGATCGCCGCGCCGAACCGGGCCTTCATCGCCTTGACGCAAGGCACCACGATCTCAGGCGCGAAGGCGATCGAGGCCGCCGCCGCCGTCGGGGCGATGGTGCCGTCATCCCGGTCGCCCGGACCGCGCGCGGAATAGCTGAAGAACTCACGCTCCCGGCCCGCCAGCGTCTGTTTGAAGTCGCCCGGTCCGTCGCAAGCCGTCAGACCCCAGATTTCGGCCGAATAGCCCCAGCCGCCAACGTTGTCCGCCGCGTATTTCTGCTGCGCATAGACCGCCCGGCGGCTGTTCTCGAAGTAGTCGAGGTTGTCGTCGCGCATCGCCGCCTGACCGCGCATCCAGGCGTCTCGGATGCCGCGGAAGTCGATGAACATATGGCTGTACTGGTGGCCGAAGATCGGCGCGAACTCCAGGTGCCAGCTGCCCCACCGTTCGGTGAAGCTCGAGGCGTAGCTGGTCACCCACTCGGACCACAGCCCTGCGTCGACCGGATGCGTCGGGCTGCCCATGGCCAGCAGCAGGATCAGCATCCCCTCGTTATAGACGTACCAGTCCGAGGCGATGAAGCCGGTGTCCGGATGCCAGCCCATGGTGATCCGGTTGGGCCGCACGACCGCCCACGGCCATTCGATCCGCTCATAGATCGCCTGCACCTTGTCGCGGATTTCACGCTCGTCGGCGCTGTTCGCATCGAAATAGCGGGCCGAGAACAGCATCCCCGCGACCAGCAGCGCCGTGTCCACGGTCGACAGTTCGGTGCGCCCGAACCGCAGCCCCGTTTCCATGTCGAGGAAGTGGTAGAAGAAGCCCTTGTACCCGGCCGTGCCGGTCTCCTCCGGGCCCTGCGGCAGGTCGTGGAAGAAGCGCACGGTGGTCAGCGTCCGCTCGCGCGCCTCGGCCCGGCTCATCCAGCCGCGCTCCACGCCCACGGGCCAGCAGCTCAGTGCAAAGCCCACCGCCGCGATCGAACAGAAGGATTTCGTCGGCCAGCGATCGGGCGTCAGCCCGGTCCGCCGATCCGTGACGTCGACGAACCACTGGAACGTGCGTTGCTGCAGTTCGTCGATCTCGGGGTCGAGGCGTTTGATCGGAATCCGTGCCGTACGCTGTGCGGCCAGCGTCGGAAACGCCACGGCCGAAGCAGCAGCGGCGGCAGTGGAGCCCATCAGAAACAGTCGACGATCCATGGGGTACTCCTACGCGAAAACAGGCACGAATTGAGACGTCAAAAAAGAAAACCGCCCCCTGCGAACAGGGGGCGGCCGAGGTAGTCAGGAAGGAAGATCAGAACGTGTAGCGCAAACCGACCTGGAAGCTGCGGGTTGGTTGAAACTGGGCGTTCGGCAGCCCGTAGGTCGAGTTGTTGTAGCCGCCGTCGAACGACGAATAGTTGTGGAAGTCGAAGATGTTGATGGCGTCGACCATGAACTCGATGTTTTGCCCTTCGAAGGTTTTGAAGCTCTTTGAAAGCCTCAGATCGATCTGGCGGAAGGCGAAGTTCAGCCCCGGTAGAAAGGCCCGCTTATCAGGACGGCCGCCATTCCAGCAGATATTTGGATTGGTCGCACGCGGGCAGTCGAACACATTGTAGGGCAGGCCCGAACCGAGGGTGGCGATGCCCGACAGGCGGAACTCGTATGGCAGCCCGAGGGTGCCCGAGGCCACAATGCGGTGACGCTCATCGGTACCCGACGGATATTCGGGCGACAGGCCTGGCGTGTTGTAGTCGAAATCGAAGCCCGTCAGACCGCTGTCGCGGCTGCCGTTCTGCGTCGCCTTCGACAGGGTGTAGGCGATATTCAGGCCCCAGTTGGAGTCCCGATCGAACGGCTTATCGATGGTCAGGTAAAGAGCCCTGAATTCCGCTTCCTTGTCCTGGTTCTGGAAGAAGATCAGGTTGTTGAACTCAGAGTGGCCAACCGAGGTCGGGGTAGGGCCGGAGAAACGGTCGCCGGTCGCCGAGCCCGCGTTAGCGATGTACCAGGCTGACAAATTGACCGTCTTGGAATAGGCTAGGGTCAGTGCGGTCTGGAAGATGCCAACCTTCTGACGGACACCGAAGTTGAACTGGTCCGTGCGAGGCGGCTCGGCGTTGTTGTTGACGAGGAATATCTCGCCCGCGCCCGGCGTCGCCGCCAGCAGGGGATCCAGACCCGCCGCCGTCAGATAAGCCGGGTTCCAGGCCACCGTGTTTACGCCACTGACTGTCCCGCCATTTTGGGAGAAGAATATCTGCTTGTTGAACTGCTGGGGCTTGAAACGCTCGTCGAAGGCGAAGTTGAAGCCGAGACGGTCGTAGTAGCGCCCGGCGCCGCCGAACACGACGGTGCGTTCGTCGCCGAACACGTCGTAGCTGAAGCCGAAGCGCGGCTGGAATGCACCTGTGAAGGCCTCGCGGTCACCGTCCGAGATATAGTCGCTCGGGTTGAAGTAAGCCGGGAAGTCGTAGCCGGGCAGCGCCTGGATTTTGGCCAAGGTGTCGCGGATGTTAGCCGGGGTCGTGTAATCGTTGTTGACCGCGTTGTCCTCGTAATCCCACCGGATGCCGAGGTTCAACTCCAGCTTATCGGTGATCTGCCAGTCGTCCTGGAAGTAGAGACCCAGCACATTGTTGTCGACATCCGCCGCAGGCACAAAGGCGCCGAGCTCCACCGCGACCGGGATGTTCGGGCCGCCAAGGCCGCTCCCGCCGGTAAGGTCATAGGTGAACTGTGGGTTGCGACCGAACTGCTTGTTCACCTGGTAGTTCTGCATCGAGTATTTGACGCCCATCTTTATCGTATGGGTGCCCATCCATTGCAGATCAGGGATGGTCAAGTCGTCTTTGAGCGTGTGGCTTTCTTGCTCGACATACTGATTGTCGCTTCGTCCACCGGTGGAGAAAACCGTCTGCACACGGCTGTTAAGGTTGAAGTCAAAGGCTGGCGTATCGCCGTTGTTGTCTCTGAATATTGCGTAAGTCCGGCCGTAGTCGTTGAAGTTCAGCGCAGTCGGATTGTAGGCATAAGAAAAGTAGTCGTAGGTTACTTCGTTTAAGAAGCGGTCGCCGCTGAAGGTGTGCCGGGCGTTGATCGAACGAATGTCGGTATTGGTCTGTTCGGCGCGCTGGATGGACGTCTGGCCGCCGAAGCTGCGGATGTCGTTCTCACTGCGGTAGGTGCCACTGACCTCAACCTTCTGACGGTCACTGATCTGCCAGGACAGCTTGCCGAAGAGCAGGTCTTCCTCGAACGGCGCGGCATAGGTCCCCAGTTCAGACCCGAACTGGGTCGCATAGGCCGGGTTTTCCAGATTGACCGTGTTCGCTCGCTCCTCGTCCTTGCGTTCGTAGGTGACGAAGAAATTGAGGCGGTCCTGAATGATCGGGCCGCCCAAGGCGAAGCCGTACTGCTTCTTGCTCAGTTCGGGCTTTTCGTCCCCGCGGCGCGAAGCGAACACGTCCTGCCCGATCCAGTCCTGATTCTGGTAGGTGCCGAAGATTTCGCCGTGGAACTCGTTGCCGCCCGAGCGGGTGACGGCGGTGATGATGGCTGAACCGGCCTGTTCGTACTCTGCCTTGAAGTTCTGGGTAATGACCCGGAACTCCTGCACCCCAGCCTGCGGGAACGGGTTGCCCCGGCTGTCGTCCTGCCCGGCCACGCCGCCGTCGATGATGGTCGACTTCTGGTTCTGACCATCAACGAAGACATTGATCGCCTGGGCGGACTGGCCGCCCGCCGAGATGGTGCGCTCGCTGTCGCCTTCAGTGACGCGCACGCCGGGTGCCAAAGCCGCGAAGTTCAGGAAGTTGCGGTTGATCTGTGGCAGGTTGTTGATCTGCTGTTGGCTCACGCCAGTCGCGACTTCCGAGGTGCGAACTTCAAAGATGCGGCGGCCCGTCACCACGATGTCGCCGACCTGGGTCGAGTCAGCGTCGGCTGCGGCGGTCGAGACCGGGGCGACGTCGAGGTTCAGCGTGCCAACCTGACCGGTCGACAGGGTCACCGTGTCGGTCGCGGTCGAGCCGTCGGCGCTCGTGACTTCGATCCGGTAAGTCCCTGGACGCAGGCCGGCGAGGACGTAGCCGCCTTCGTCGGAAATCCGGGCGCGCGAGACGAAGCCGCTGGAGACTTCAGTGGCGGTGATCGTGCCGCCCGGCTCACGGTTTTGGCCTTCATAGACCACCCCACGCAGGGTCGAGTTCGTCGCCTGGGCGTTAGCCGCGCCGGCCGTCGCCAGCAGGGTCGCCATGGCCAGGGCCGAGGCCCCCATGACGATACGGGTGCGAGTGTTCATCCTAGACATCCTGGATTTCCCCCAAAAGGATTTGATCCGGCGCGGTGGGTTTTGCCTCCGCCGGGGTTGATTGAAACTGGGTATCGATACTGGTGGTCGAGCCGCGCACGACCAAGGTCGGCCGCACGATTTCGTTGGCGACGTCGCCGTGTCCGGGGCCCGCGTTGCGCGCCTTGACCAGGGCGACCAGCCGCTCCATCGCGTGCTTGCCGGTGCCGGCGATGTCTATCCGCATCGTGGTCAGGGCGGGCCGGACCAGCTCTGCGATCGGCACGTCGTCGAAGCCGACGACCGCGACGTCCTCGGGGCAGCGGACGCCCGCCTCCTGCAAGGCCAGCAGCGCGCCGACGGCCATCATGTCATTGCCCGCAAAGATGGCGTCCGGCCGCTCGCCGCCCGCCAGCATCTGGCTTACGGCGCGATAGCCCGAGCCCTGGGTGAAGTCGCCGTCCAGCACGCGCGAGACGACCCCCGTCCCCGCGAGCGCCTCGGCGTAGCCCAACAGCCGCGCCTCGGCCTCGAGGTTGCCCGTCGGGCCGGAAATGTGCGCAATGCGCCGCCGACCGAGGCTCAGCAGATGCTCGACCGCCGTGATCGCTCCGCCCCTGTTGTCGATCACGATCGAGGGCCGCGCTGCGTCCATCGCCCCGCCATTCATCAGCAATACAGGCGTTTGCCCGGCCATGCTGGCTGTCAGGGTCGCTGCGTTCATATAGGGCGACAGGACGATCAGCCCGTCCACCCGGCCCCGCATCGAGCGGATGGCGGCGGACGCCTCGTCGGCGTCGTCGTGCGAGCTGGACACGATCAGATGCATGCCGTGCGCGCGCGCCGCCAGATCCATGCCCCTGATGAGCTCGGAGAAGAACTCGCCGAACAGGTCGGGGAGGATCACGCCGACGGTGTCGGTGCGGCTGGTGGACAGGCTGCGCGCCCCCGAATGCGGCACGTAGCGCAGCACATCGATGGCGTGAAGGATGCGCTGGCGGGTGGATTCATTGACCGCGCTCGTGCCGTTCAGGGCGCGCGAAACCGAGGCTACGGACACGTCGGCATGGCGCGCGACGTCGCGGATGGTCGCGGCCTTCATCAGGTCGCTCCCCGCGTCGACGGCTGTGCGCCTGCTGATTGCATTCCCGATCCCTGCCAAGTCGCCGTGCCGGCCTTCTTATCGAAGGTCCGTCGATAAAAACGATGTAAGCGGTTACATGCCACACTCGCTACCCCTCCCGCAAGTGCCGTACTTCCGTCACAACAGCGGTCTTCCGCGCCAGTCCGAATGTGCCGTGTCGGTTCTACGACATTGGAAAATTCGATGAGACAAGCAGAAACGGTGACGCAGATGGGCCACCAACTAACTGTCTTGCCCCGACTTTTGTCAGATGCTGCGCTGATCTATATTTCAATCGACGGACAAGATGCGACCGGCGCGACGCATTTCTGATCGCGCGAGGTTCGCCTTTGTTTCGCGAATGAGGGCCGGATGGTGACACACACGACGACGAACCCGTGAAACGGCTCAGCTTGCCGCGACTGCTGATTCCCGGTCGCTGCCTTGCAGGTCGACCTCGGTTAGATCGTCAGCCGGATCGCCAACGCCGCCAGCGTCACGGCCAGCACCGGCAAGGTCAGGACCACTCCGACCTTGAAATAATGGCCCCAACCGATCTTCACGCCCTTCTTGTCCAGAACGTGCAGCCACAACAGCGTGGCCAGCGATCCGATCGGGGTCATCTTCGGCCCCAGATCGCTGCCGATGACGTTGGCGTAGATCATGGCTTCGCGAACGACGCCTGTCGCCGAGGACGCCTCGATCGACAAGGCTCCGATCAGGACGGTCGGCAGGTTGTTGGCGATGGATGACAGGAAGGCGGTCAGGAACCCGGTCCCGAACGTCGCCCCCCAGACGCCGCCCTGAGCGAACCGGTCGAGCAGCCCGGCGATGTGATCGGTCAGGCCGGCGTTCCGCATGCCATAGACCACCAGATACATGCCCAGCGAGAAGATCACGATCTGCCAGGGCGCCTCGCGCAGCACCTTTGTCGTGCTGATCACCGAACCGCGCCCGGCGACGACCAGAAGCACGACGGCGCCGACCGCGGCGACCGCAGACACCGGCACACCCATCGGCTCCGGCACGAAAAAGCCGACCAGCAGCAGCGCCAGAACGATCCA
This sequence comes from Brevundimonas sp., assembly GCA_036387575.1. GTDB lineage: Bacteria > Pseudomonadota > Alphaproteobacteria > Caulobacterales > Caulobacteraceae > Brevundimonas. Next base: position 2,398 of record DASVTM010000455.1, on the reverse strand, counting down.
GCCCGCCACGAAGGTCGCCCGGTCCTTGATCGCCGTCGCCGGACGCGCGAGCCGCTCGACGTCATAGGCGGTCGGGATGTCGCGACCGAAGTAGACCAGCAATACCGCCAGCGTCGCCGCGATCGCCGCCAGATCGACCGGGACCATCACCGCCGCATAGCGATCGAAGCCTATGTCGAAGAAGTCGGCCGAGACGATGTTGACCAGATTGGACACGACCAGCGGCAGGCTTGCGGTGTCGGCGATGAAACCCGCCGCCATGACGAAGGCCAGCGTCGCCTTTGGTCCGTAGCCGAGGGCCAGCAGTATGGCGATAACGATGGGCGTCAGGATCAGCGCCGCGCCGTCGTTGGCGAACAGGGCCGAGACTGCCGCGCCTAGCAGGACGAACAGCACGAACAGCCGCCGTCCATGTCCTCCGCCCCAGCGCCCGACATGCAGCGCCGCCCACTCGAAGAACCCCGCCTCATCCAGCAACAGGCTGATGACGATGATGGCCACGAAGGTCGCTGTCGCATTCCAGACGATGCCCCAGACGACTGGAATGTCGCCGATCGACACCACGCCCAGCGCCAATGCCGCTAGCGCCCCGGCGAGCGCGCTCCAGCCGATCTTCAACCCCCGGGGCTGCCAGATCACCAGAGTGATGGTCACGACGAAGATCAGGACGGCGAGGATCATGCGGCGACTCTCAAGGACGACAGGCGTCTATGCGAGACGTCTAGCTTGCATCCGTCCATAGTTCCAGTATCTTGGAATGATGGACTCCGAACCGGCCATTCTGGCGCTCGCCGCCCTAGCCCAGTCGACGCGTCTGGAGGCCTTCCGCCTGCTGGTCCGACACGAGCCGGATGGCCTGCCCGCCGGGGAAATCGCTGACCACCTTGCCGTTCCCGCCAATACGATGTCGGCGCATCTGGGTGTGCTGTCGCGTGCCGGTCTGATCACCTCGGAGCGACGCAGCCGCTCGATCATCTACCGTGCCGACCTCGACCGGGTGCGTGATCTGGTGCTGTTTTTGCTCAAGGACTGCTGCGAAGGCCGCGCCGACCTCTGCCAACCCCTGCTGGCCGCTCTGGCCCCCTGCTGCGACTGAGGAACCATGGACGTCGTCATCTATCACAACCCTGCATGCGGAACGTCGCGCAACGCGCTCGACCTGATCCGCCACGTCGGCATCGAACCGCATGTGATTGAATATCTGAAAACTCCGCCCAGCCGCGCGATGGTCGCACAGCTCGTCCAACGCATGAACCTGTCGGTGCGCGAAATCGTGCGCGAGAAGAGCACGCCCTACGCCGAACTCGGTCTTGGCGACCCATTGCTGTCGGACGATCAGTTGCTCGACGCCATCGCGGCGCACCCCGTCCTGATGAACCGCCCCATCGTCGTGTCGCCGAAAGGCGTCAGACTGTGCCGCCCCTCCGAACTCGTTCTGGACCTGCTGCCCGACGAGGCCCCCCTGACGCCCTTCACCAAGGAGGACGGCGAAGTCGTCATCGACGTTGATGGCCGCCGGGTCGATCACGGCTGACTGACAAGACGCCGGACCTCTGCCGAGCGCGCATGTCACCCAACCCTAGCGCGTTGTAAGCCGGTCGCCTTCTGCTGAAACTCGGCAATCGGTCCAGCATGCACCAGCGCAGTGGTAGGATGCCCTCCTGGGTCTTTGACATCGCGCGATACGCACATTGGAACAGCCTGACCGGATTGGACTCTCGCTGGCGCAGAGTCCAACAGGTGATCGCGATATCCATCCTTAAAGATCAGCGACTTATTCGCCTCACCTCGGCCGTTACGTTCAAATTTGGACTCTCTGGACTCAGTTTTTTTCGAGTCCGCGAAACGGATTTCACCGAAGCTTACGCCGTCCGTACAGCTGTTCGATCAGGTCCAGCCGCCCCGCCTCGGGCACAGGCTTGACCACCGGCCCGTCGTTGGTGAACTCCAGCAACAGGTCGGGCTCCGGGCGCAGGTCGGGCCAGCGGATGCGACCGCCGCCGTTGGGATCGCCGGCCTTGGCGAACTCGGTCCAGTAGCCGCTCATCACGTCCGCCGCCGTCTGGTCCCGCGCGTCGGTGGCCCAGGGCGAGGTGCTCAGGGTGTCGAAGACATACTGCCGCTCGGACGCGTGGGTCGCCCCCGCGTGCGGCTCGTTCATCGCCGCCGAGACCACGTCGAACCGGTAGAGGTAAGTGGGGTTGCCGTTCCGTGCATGCAGCCGCGCCAGATGCCGGGCCGGCTCGTTGAACACCAGGTCGCTGAGCACGAAGCTGTCGTACCCTTCTTGCCCGCCGTACCCGCTCAGGAAGGCGTCTCTCTCCTCGGGCGTCAGGGCGTCGTCGAGCTCGCCATAGGGGGTCAGGTCCGACGGCTTCATCCACCAGAACTCGGCCGA
>DASVTM010000454.1:0-6008 GCA_036387575.1 Brevundimonas sp. | reverse complement strand
GACCCAGTGCTGAACGATAGCAAGAATGCGCAACGCACCTTGTTTCACCTGTCATGGACCCAAAGCACTGGGTCCCCGCGTTCGCGGGGATGAGCGGAAAATCAAAAGCGCTGGCTGGCGATACCCACAGCCTCACTAAAGCGAGGCCGCATTGTCATTGGCGCCAGAGTGATTCGCGGGCCACTCTCCCCGCCATGACCGTCGCCCTCGCCACAGCCGATTTCCGCACCGAAACTGCGTCCGCAGATCATCCGGAGTGGCAGTATCTGAATCTGCTGCGCGATATCCTCGAGAACGGGGTCGAGCGCGGGGATCGGACCGGCACGGGGACGCTGGGGGTGTTCGGGCGCCAGATCAGGTTCGATCTGTCCAAGGGCTTCCCGCTGCTGACGACAAAGAAGCTGCATCTGAAGTCGATCGTGGTCGAGTTGCTGTGGTTCCTGCGCGGCGAAACCAACGTACGCTGGCTGCAGGACAACGGCTGTCAGATCTGGAACGAATGGGCCGACGCCGAGGGCGAGCTGGGGCCGGTCTACGGCAAGCAGTGGCGCTCGTGGGCGGCTCCGAACGGCGAGAGCATCGACCAGATTTCGCGCCTGATCGAAGGGCTGAAGACCAATCCGAACGGGCGCCGCCACATCGTCTCGGCCTGGAATCCCGCCGATATCGAGGACATGGCCCTGCCGCCCTGTCACTGCCTGTTCCAGTTCTTCGTGGCTGATGGAAAACTGAGCTGCCAGCTGTACCAGCGCTCGGCCGACGTGTTTCTGGGGGTGCCGTTCAACATCGCCAGCTATGCGCTGCTGACCATGATGATGGCCCAGGTCGTCGGCCTCGAGCCCGGCGAGTTCGTGCACACGTTTGGCGACGCGCACCTGTATCTGAACCACATCGAGCAGGCGAAGCTGCAGCTGACCCGCGAACCCCTGCCTCTGCCGACCATGACCATCGCCCCGAAGACCGATCTGTTCGGGTTCGAGGCGGCCGATTTCGTGCTGAGCGACTATGCGCCGTGGCCGCACATCAAGGCTGCCGTCGCCGTCTGATCGCCTGACCATGCACCTGAAAACCCTATCGGCGGACGTGGTCCGGATCTCCGACATCTATGCGGCTGAGCATGACATCGACCGGGACAAGGCGTCGTCGGGCGACTGGGCGTTGCTGAAGTTGCAGGAGGAGCTGGGGGAGCTGACGGCCGAGCATTTGCGGATGTCGGGCCGGGCGCGCGGCGAGGCGGATGCGCAGGCGCTGCATGACGAGGCGGCGGACGTGATGGGGATGCTGCTGATCTATTGCGAGCGGGTCGGGATCGATCTGGAAGTGGCGATGCAGCGCAAATGGTTGCACTGGCTGGAGCCTAAGGCGTAGGTCTGGGAGCCGAGGTCCGGCTGAAAGGCGGGGCCAAAGATTGGGCCGCAGACCGGAGCTGACCATGCTGATACCCGATATCGCCCTCATCGTCGCCCGGGGCCGGAATGGCGTAATCGGGCGCGACGGCGACCTGCCGTGGAAGCTGCGCTCGGACCTGCAGTCGTTCAAGGCCATCACCATGGGCAAGCCGTGCATCATGGGGCGGACGACGTGGGAGAGCCTGCCGCTGAAGCCCCTGCCCGGTCGGCTGAACCTCGTGCTGAGCCGCGACCTGTCCTATGAGGAACGGGGCAAGGCGCGCGGGGCGGTGGTCTGCTCCAGCCTCGACGAAGCCATCGACATGGCGCGGGAAACCGCCGTCGACGACGCGATCAGGGAGGTCTGCGTGATCGGCGGCACCGCCATTTTCGAGGCCACACTGCCCAAGGCGAAACGCCTCTACATCACCGAGGTCGACGCCGAGCCCGAGGGGGATGCGTGGTTCCCGGCGTTCGACGAGAGCAAGTGGCGCGAGATTTCAAACGAAGCGCATGAGGCAGGCGAGAAGGATGATCATGCGTTCGCCTTTCGAGTTCTCGAACGCTTGTAGGCAGTGAAGCGAGGCAGATAGGCAGTAGGCAGTAGAAGAAAGCGCTGGCCTCGACCGTTCAGGCGGCGACACTGCCTACTGCCTACTGCCTACTGCCTATCTGCCTGATGCCTCGCTTCAGGCATTCCATCCGTCCCCATCATCCGATCCCACAGCCGGAAATACAGGCCGTAGTTGGTCTTCATGTGGGTGTGGTGGCGACTGTGGTGGGTGGCGGTGATGAGGTGGGCGCCGGGGCCGGTCCGGACCCAATGGTCGGGCCAGAGCTCGCGGCCGCAGTGGTTCATGACCGCCGTGATGGTCATCACCGTGAGCAGGACGGCCAGCATCCAGATGTTCAGCGGGATCAGGAAGGCCAGCACCGGCAAGAGCCAGGCGGTCAGGGCGGCCTCGATCGGATCGAACGAGAAGCTGGCGAAGGGGCTGGGCTCGCGTGAACGGTGATGGCCGGCGTGGGCCCATTTGAACACCTCGCGCCGGTGCAGCAGGCGGTGGGTCCAGTAGTAATGCGCGTCCTGGACCAGCAGCAGCAGGACGAAGCTGATCGGCAGCCACCACAGCGGATACGCGCCTGGATCGAGATAGAGTTTCGTGCCGCCAGCCTTCCAGGCCTCAAGCGCGATGGCCGCCGGGAGGGCGTAGATCGGGGTCGAGAGCAATGAGAAGCGGATCTCGTGGGCGATCAGCGCGCGGGAGGGTTTGTCGCGGTTGAGCTGGAGGCCATGTGAGGTCGCCCTGCCCCATAGCGCCCACCAGACGGCGCCCGCGATTAGCAGATAGCGGGCGCCGATGATGAGGCTGAGCCAGACTGTAGTGACGAGGACGGCGAACATAGGGTCAGTGTAGCCAATCCTCCCCCGTTGGGGGAGGTGGCGCGTCGCCTCTTGGCGAGGTGACGGAGGGGGCTGATGCGGACGCGGTGTGCGCGGTGAGCCCCCTCCACCGCAAGAGCGGTCCCCCTCCCCCTGATGGGGGAGGATCAGGAAGCTAGTAAAGCACGCCGAGGTTCTGGCGTTCGAAGTTCTGGAGGTCGGCGGTTCGGCCGTCGCGGATCTTTTCGACCCATTGCGGGTCGGCGAGAAGAGCGCGGCCGACGGCGACGAGGTCGAACTCGTCACGCTCCATGCGTTCGATCAGGCCTTCGAGCGAAGCCGGTTTGGAGCCCTCGCCGCCGAACGCCGCGATGAACTCACCGTCAAGACCGACCGAGCCGACGGAGATGGTCGGCTTACCCGTCAGCTTCTTGGCCCAGCCTGCGAAATTGAGGTCCGAGCCCTCGAACTCCGGCTCCCAGAAGCGGCGCTGCGAACAGTGGAAGATGTCGACGCCGGCCTCGGACAGGGGTGCGAGCCATTCGGCCATCTGGTCGGGGGTTTCGGCGATGCGGGCGGCGTAGTCCTGAAGCTTCCACTGCGACAGGCGCAGGATCAGGGCCATGTCCTCGCCGACGCCTTCGCGCACGGCCTTGACGATCTCGACGGCGAAGCGGACGCGGTCGGCGATGGACGGACCGCCCCATTTGTCATCGCGGGCGTTGACGCCGTCCCACATGAACTGGTCGATCAGATAGCCGTGGGCGCCGTGGATCTCTACGGCGTCGAAACCGAGGTCTTTGGTGGCGCGAGCCGACCGACCAAAGGCGGCGATGGTGTCGGCGACGTCCTCTTCGGTCATCGGCGTGTGCTTGACCTTGCCGGGGCGGGTCATGCCGGACGGGCTGTCGACCTTGCCTTCGGGAGCCCAGTCCTCGCCGCGTCCGGGCGCAGAGCCGACGTGCCAGATCTGGGGCGCGATCTTACCGCCTGCAGCGTGGACTTCCTCAACGACCTTCTTCCATTCGGGCAGGGCCTCGCCGTGGAAATGGGGCACGCCGACGTCGTTGCGGGCGGCTGGACGTTCGACGACCGTGCCCTCGGTGACGATCAGGCCGACGCCACCCTCGGCGCGACGGCGGTAGTAGGCGGAGACGTCGGATGTCGGGATGCCGTTCGGCGAGAACGAGCGCGTCATGGGGGCCATGACAATGCGGTTCGGCAGCTTCAGGGACTTGACCTCGAAAGGCCGGAACAGGGTGTCGACGCTCATGGATGTCCTCGCGGGTGTGTGAGGAACAAGGTGGCGGTTAGGGTTGCGTTTGAAAACCCTGCTCTCGTAAAAAACTTAGACGTTCAGAGCCTTGGCGACGGCTTCGGCGAATCCGGCGAAGCGAACGGCGATGTCACCGGAGGGGTCGGCGATGACGACGGGTTTGCCTGCATCGCCGCCTTCGCGGACGGCGGCAGTGAGCGGGAGGTCGCCGAGGTAGGGGACGGACAGGCGGGCGGCTTCGGCTTCTGCGCCGCCGCGACCGAAGATGTCGCCAGACATGTTCTCGATCAGGCCGAGCGTGGCGACGTTGACCTTCTGGAACAGGGCGTGGGCGCGGCGGGCGTCGGCCAAGGCCACCTCTTGCGGAGTGGAGACGATGACGGCGCCGTCGAGCGGGGTCTTCTGGATCAGGGTCAGCTGGACGTCGCCGGTGCCGGGCGGGAGGTCGACGACCAGCACATCGAGCGGGGCGGCCTCGGTTCCCCAGCGGGTCTGGGTCAGCATCTGGGTCAGGGCCTGCGAGGCCATGGGACCGCGCCAGACCATGGCGTCGCCCGCGCCGGTCAGCAGGCCGACGGACATGGCTTTCAGGCCGAACGCCTCATGCGGGACCATGGCGCCGTCCTCATAGGCAGGCTTGCCGGACAGGCCGAGCATGGTCGGCAGCGAGGGGCCGTAGACGTCGGCGTCGAGGATGCCTACCGACAGGCCGCGCGCGGACAGGGCTGCGGCGAGGTTGACGGCGACGGTGGACTTGCCGACGCCGCCCTTGCCGCTGGCGATGGCGAGGACGCAGCGGACGTGGGCGGGACGGTCCGTTGGCACCGGGGCCTTGGCGCGGGTCTGGTCGACGGCGGCGGGCGACAGACCGGCGGTGCGTTTCGGCGCAGCAGCCGGCGCAGTCTCGGTGGTCAGGATAACGGAAACGCGAGCCATGCCGGGCATCGTCTTCAGCGCGGCCTCGGCTGCATCGCGCACGGGGCCGTAGAGGGCGACGTCGGCGCGGGGGACCTCGAGTGCGAACCCGGCGCGGTCCTCGCCGACGGTCAAGCCCTTGACCAGACCGGACGCGAACAGTCCCTGCCCCGATTTGGGGTCGGAGATGGCGTCGAGGGCAGTTACTACGGTGGCGCGGTCGATGGACACAGGCGTGTTCTCAGGCTTGCAGGCGGGGTCCGCTGCTTCTATCGCCCGGGGGCAGTTGCTGCGAGCGTTCCTTTGTCACCACCCCTGATAACCCTGATCGCCGGGCCCACAGCCTCGGGCAAGTCGAAGCTGGCGCTGGAGCTGGCCGAGCGCACGGGTGCGGTGATCATCAACGCCGATAGCCAGCAATTGTACGCCGACCTGCGGGTGCTGAGCGCCCGGCCATCGGTCGAGGAAGAAACCCGCGTCGAGCACCAGCTGTATGGAGTGGCCGATGCCGCCGACGCCTGGTCGGTAGGGCGCTGGACGCGGGCGATCACGCCCCTGCTGGAGCGCCTGCACGAAGAGGGTCGCCCGGCGCTGATCGTCGGAGGAACCGGGCTGTATTTCACGGCCCTGACCAAGGGGTTGGCCGATATTCCCGATGTGCCGCTGGAGGCGCGCGAGGAAGCCGGCGCGCTGTATGACACCGAGGGCGAGGCGGCGTTCCGGCTGCGGCTGACCACGTTTGATCCTCCGGCCGCGGCAGCCATAGCGCCGGGGGACCGACAGAGGCTGACCCGGGCCTGGGCCGTGGCGCGCACGACTGAAAAGTCGCTGTCGGACTGGCAGGCCTCGACCGTGCCCATGCTTGAGCCGCGCACCTATGACCGGATCGTGGTCGAGCCCGATCGGGCGGCGCTGTACGCCAACTGCGATGCACGGGTGGCCACGATGATCGCGAGCGGCGCGCTGGACGAGGTAAAGGCGCTGGCGGCGCGGGAGCTGGACCCCGCTCTGCCCGCCATGAAGGCCGTCGGGGTACGCGAGTTCT
>DASVTM010000453.1:0-16445 GCA_036387575.1 Brevundimonas sp. | reverse complement strand
CACCCTATGCCGGGCAGGCCCCGGTGAACCGTCCGGTGTATCCCGGCCAGCCGGGCCAACCTTATCCAGGCGCGGTGATCGTCAACGAAGCCCCGCCGCCCGCGACCGCACCGATCAGCTCGATCGACGGTGGCGGCCTGCCGCCTGCGGCAGTGACCAGTTCGCTGAACGGCGGCTCCGGCACTCCCGCCTATCCGGCCCCGCGTCCGACCTACCCCTCACCCAACTATCCGGCTCCGGTGCAGGCTGCCCCGGTGCAGCCGACCTATGTCGAGCCCAATGCCTATGCTCCGCCGAGCTACAATCCCCCGGGAACGCCGCGCGCGCCGGTGACCGGCGGATCGGTAGCCTATGTGATCCAGCCGGGCGATACGATCTCGGGTGTCGGCCGCCGCTTCCAGACACCGGTGCAGACGCTGATCGACCTCAACGCGCTGGGGCCGCGCGGCTCGATCTCGTCGGGACAACGCATAACCTTGCCCGACAGCGCGGTCGATACAGGCCCCGATCCCTACGCCACCGGCCCGGCTCCGATCGGAGTGACAGTGCCCCGCGCGGGGTTCGTACCGCCGCCGCCGACGCCGCCTTCCGGCAACGCGGCCCTGCCGTCGGCGCGTCCTGTCGCCCCGGTCTCGCAAAGGCCCGTCGCCTCGGCTCCGTTCGTCCCCGTCCGGCCCGCGCAAACCACGAACCCTACCCAGGCGCCGGCCCAGGCTGCGCCCCAGACCGCGCCGGTAGCCGGAGCCATCGGCCTGCAATGGCCGGTGCGCGGCGACATCGTGCGACGCTTTGGCCCCGTCGGGATGGGCGAGCGCAACAACGGCATCAACATCGGCGCAGCCGCGGGGGCGCCAGTCATGGCCTCCGCCGCCGGGCGCGTCGCTTACGTCGGCGATGCGCTGGTAGGGCAGGGCCTGACGGTCCTGATCGTCCACCGCGAGGGCTGGCGCACAGTCTATGGCCACCTGGGTTCGGCCACTGTTGACGACGGCGCCGACGTACGCGCGGGTCAGCAGATCGGCACCGTCGGTCTGACCGCCGGAGACGGCCGTCCGTCGATGCATTTCGAGACGCGGCGCATGCAGGGGGACGAGCCGGTGGCGGTCGATCCGCTGACGGTGTTGCCGCGCTGACGCAGGCGAAGCGTCTTGACCTAAACGTCGCGTTGCAATGTCGGGTCGTCGGCCCTAGGTTCCGGCCTCATTTTTAACGGGCGCCCGACTGAGGCCGCCCGCGTCGGGGACTAACGATTATGCCTACTGGTGAAGCTGGCGGCCTTCTGCCTACGATCCTGCAGTTCCTGCCGTTCGTGGCGATCTTCGTCCTGTTCTACTTCCTGCTGATCCGTCCGCAGCAGAAGCGCGCCAAGGAACACGCCGCACTGATCTCCGCCGTGAAGCGGGGCGACACCATCGTCCTGTCGTCGGGCCTGATCGGCAAGGTCACCCGCGTCGAGGACGCCGAGGTCAACGTCGAGATCGCGCCGAGCGTCAACGTTCGCGTCGTCAAAGGCATGATCGCCGAAGTGCGCAACCGCACGGCCATCGCCGCCAACGACACCAAAGCCATCTCCAAGGCCTGATCACCTCGCGTCGCCGAAACGGATAGTCGATTCCATGATTCAGCTTTCGCGCTGGAAGATCGTTCTTCTCGCACTCGCGCTCTTCTTCGGGTTGTTCCTGGCGTATCCGAACGTCCTGACGCCCGCGCAGCGTGACGCCCTGCCGGGCTGGCTGCCGAAGAGCGCCCTGAACCTTGGTCTCGACCTGCAAGGCGGGTCCTACCTGCTGCTGGAGGTCGACGTGCCGGCGATGCGCGCCAAGCGGGTCGACAACCTCGCCGAGGACGTCCGCGTCACCCTGCGAGATGCGGGCATCAACGTGAACGCGACCCAGCGTGAAGAGGGCGGAGTGGTCGTCACCCTGGCTAACGCGAGCCAGTCGGAAGCGGCTTATCAGGCGCTGCGTCGTCTGGTCGGCGGCGCCAATCAGCAGGGCGTGGTCGAGCGGGCCGCGACGCGTCTGGGCGACAACCGCCTGCGCTTCGCCTTCACCCAGCAGGCCATGGACAGCATGGGCGCCAGCGCCGTGGACCAGTCGATCGAAGTGGTTCGCCGCCGGATCGACAGCCTCGGCACCCGCGAACCTTCGATCACGCGTCAGGGCGCCAACCGCATTGTGGTTCAGGCCCCGGGCGAGAGCGACCCCGCCGCGCTGGAACGCGTCATCGGCCAGACGGCCCAACTGACCTTCCAGATGGTCGACGACGAGAACTCGGTGCAGCAGGCGCTGGCGGGCGCGGTTCCGCCAGACGCCGTGCTGATGATGGACGAGGATGGCATCACGCCACTGCTGATCAAGCGTCGCGTGCTGGTGTCCGGCGAACAGCTGACCCACGCCGATGTGACCACCGACCAGAACGGCCAGACCGCCATCGGCTTCCGTTTCGACGGCGTCGGCGCCCAGCGTTTCGCCCAGGCGACGGGCAGCGCCAACCTCGGCAAGCGCTTCGCCATCATCCTTGACGGCAAGGTGATCTCGGCCCCCCGGATCCAGTCCACCATCGCCAACGGTTCGGGCATCATTACGGGCCAGTTCTCGATCGCTCAGGCGTCCGAGATGGTGAACCTGCTGAACGGCGGCGCCCTGCCGGCTCCGCTGAAGGTCGAGGAACGCCGGACCGTCACCGCCGAGCTCGGCGCGGATGCTGTCCAGAACGGCAAGATCTCGACGATCATCGGCTTCATCATCATCGTGGTCTTCATGCTGGGGACCTACGGCTTCCTGTTCGGCGGCATCTCGGTGATCGGCCTGGTCCTGAACGGCCTGCTGATCATCGCCGCCATGTCCCTGACCCAGGCGACGCTGACCCTGCCCGGCATCGCCGGTCTGGTGCTGACCTTCGCCGTCGCCGTGGACGCCAACGTGCTGATCTACGAGCGTATGCGTGATGAAGCGCGGAACGGGCGGTCGGTGATCGCTTCGCTGGACGCCGGCTTCAACAAGGCCATGGGCACCATCATCGACGCCAACCTGACGACGCTGGTGGCGGCGGCCATCATGTTTATCTTCGGCGCAGGCCCCGTCCGCGGCTTCGCCTGGACGCTGACCATCGGGGTGTTCACCTCGGTCTTCTCCTCGGTGCTCGTCGCCCAGGTGCTGCTCGGTTATTGGCTCAAGGTGGCCAAGCCCAAGAAACTGCCGATCGCCGATGCGGAGACTGTCCGATGACCTGGTGGCCCCTGATCAAGATCCTTCCACAGAAGACCAATCTCCATTTCGTAAAATACGCCCGCTACGCCGCCGTGCTGTCGGTCGTGCTGTGCGTCGCGTCGATCATCGGCTGCTTCTATCCCGGTTTGAACATGGGCATCGACTTCCGGGGCGGCGCCTCGCTTGAAGTGTCCAAGCCCGCAGGCCAGACACTGAACGTCGAAGCCATCCGCAGCGCCGTCTCAAGGCTGGAAATCGGCGACGTCGGGGTCCAGGGCATCGCCCGACTGGACACCAACGTCGACGACGGCTCCACCGCCATCGTCCGCTTCCAGGTTCCCGAAGGCCGCGACCAGACCGCCGTCGTCAATCAGGTCGAGGGCGCCATCACCTCCGCGACCGGTCAGGTCAGCTATACTGGCGTCAGCGTCGTCGGCTCCAAGGTTTCGGGTGAGTTGTTCACCTCGGGCCTGCTGGCGCTCGGCGTCGCCATCGCCCTGATGTTCGCCTACATCTGGTTCCGGTTCGAACCCCAGTTCGGCTTCGGCGCCGTCGCCGGTCTGCTGCACGACGTGATCCTGACATTCGGCCTGATCGTGCTGTTGCGGCTGGAGTTCAGCCTGAACATGGTCGCCGCCATCCTGACCGTTATCGGCTATTCGATGAACGACACCGTCGTGGTGTTCGACCGTCTTCGCGAGAACCTCCGCAAATACAAATCGATGCCGCTGCGTGACGTGATCGACCTGTCGCTGAACGAGACCCTGACGCGGACCATCATCACCGGCGTCACCGCCGTGCTGGTGCTGGCGGCTCTGGCGGTCTTCGGCGGCGAGGCCCTGCGCGGCTTCTCGATCGCGCTGATGTTCGGGATCATGGTCGGCACCTATTCCTCGATCTACGTCGGCGCGCCGATCATCCTCCTTTGGGGCGTGAAACGCGGTGAACTCAACGAGGACGCCAAGCCGGTCAAGCTGGGCATGGCCTCGCGCCCGTAGGGTTAAGTTGGCCGACGACACGCTCGATCTGCAAGTTCGCACCGCCGACCCCGACCGCTGGCTGTCCAGCCGGTTCGTCGGGGACGGCGAGGTCCGTGCGGATCTGATCGCGCTCTACGCCTTCGAGACTGAACTGCTGTCCATCCCGACGCGCGTCACGCAGCCCCTGCTGGCCGAGATGCGTTATGTCTGGTGGCGCGACCAGATGGACGGGGTGTTTTCCGGCGTGACGCGCAAGGGCCACCCGGTGCTCGAGGCTCTGACGCTGGCGGCTGGCCGTCGTGCCCTGGCACGCGCGCCGTTCGATGCCTTGATCGAAGCCCATATAGGTCGGGTGCACGGCGAGCCCCACGATCTTGACGCCTTCTATGTCGGTCCGATGCAGGCGGCAGTCCGGATCCTTGTCGGGGAAGGTTATGACGCCGCAGTGGTCGAAGCCGGCCGCGTCAGAGGGTTGACGCAGGTCGGGCGGGCTGAGGACGCCAGCGCGTTGCGTGGCAAGGCCAACGCGACGCTCAAAGGACTGCCTGCCGAGGCCTTTCCGGCTGTGGCGCATGCGGCTCTGTCCGGGGTCGAGCGCGGCGATGGCGCGCGACGGCTGAAGCTGATCTGGGCCAGTATGCGAGGGCGGATCTAGGGCCGCGGGGGTGGCTGGCGCCGGATAATCAGATCGTCATCTTTAACGGCCAAGGTTAATGCATGAGTGATCGTTCGGTCCGCAATCTTGGTCACCTTCAGGCCTCGGCCTCAACCGCGCGGGTGCTGAACCTGCTGTCGGTATGGAAGCGACACGGGAACACGGAGGAATGGGCGGCGGCGCCGATGTTCCGCAACGCGGCCCTGAATCGCTGCTGGATCATCAAGCATCGCTTGCGGCGCAACGAACTGGACCTGTTCCGGAGCCGGCGTCAGGTCGCCACTAAAATCCTGCTGCCGATCGAGGCGACTGACCTCAAGCTGGGCGGGCGAGCGATCTTCGTCGGACAGGTCGATTTCGAGCGCAGCTTGAAGGCGACCTTCGGCTCAAGCCTCGACGACGGAGACCTGGAGACCTTGAAGCTGCTGGACCGGCTGCCGTCGCTGGATCCCTTCCTGTTGCGCGAACAGCTGAAGCGGCACGGGATCGCGCCCGCGCGCTGCTATTTCGAAGTCGCGGATGCCGACCTGAAGAGGATGTTCGCCTTCGTCGAGGATGAGATCAGGCCTCTGGTGACCATGAGCCTCGGCGTCAGTGGCGGGAACGGCGACGTCGCAACTGCCAGTCTCGTGTCCAAGATCCTGTCCAACGCGGGTGGCCCGGAGATGGAGCCGCTGCGCCAGACCCTGCGACTGCAGGCCGATGAATACGCCGAGGGCGTGTTCTGCTGGAAGGGCTTCCTCTATTACAAGTGGGCCGTCGACAATGTGCTGAAGCAGGTGTCGGCAGTGGCCGCAGAACTGACAGTGATCAAGCCGGTCGGGCCCATGGACGCGGAGGCGCGCGCCTATATCGAAAGGGGGCGCCGGGTTCTGGGGCATCTCATCATGAGGACCTGCGAGTCGGTCGTGAACACCTTGCGGGTCTATGACGACGCCTATGCCAACCTGACACAGAATGCCCGACCCACGGCCTTCCGTGAGTTCCTGCTGGATGCGCCGCATCTGTTCACACGTCTGGGCGAGCAGATCGGGGCGGTAGAGCACATCGTCAGTTTCTGGAAATTCCGCTTCGGGCCGAATGCCGCCAAGGTCAGCGTCGAGGAATTGATCGACATCATGATGGATTTCGAGGGCAGTCTCGCACCCCGGGACGAGGACGGTCGACCCACAGCCTGACGGCGGGACTCCGCCCTATCGTGGGTTGCCGTCCGGCCATTCCAGCACCTCTTCGGGCCAGATCCCGCGGTTTGGGGATCCGGTGTAGGTCCAGTTCAGCGTGCGCTGCATGGTCCGCGCGCCGTTGCGAACCACAGGCGTGGCCTTCGGCAAGCCGTGCATGCCTCGCGCCCAGTCAGGCAACAGGTCGGCGCCGGCCTTCATGACGATGTCCGCAGCGAAATCCTCGGCGAAGCCGCCGACCTTCTGGCGCATGACGAGCGCCGCAACCTCGCGAGTGCGGTCGTCGGCCTTGAGCTGGGGTCGCATGGACTGGATCAGGGCCAGCGCGCCCGCGCGATCGGTCGGGACGGGATCGGCGCCGAGTGCCCGGCCGACGCGAGCCATCTCGGCGAAATAGGCGTCCTGATCCGCCGCGGGCATCGATGGCTCGGCATAGCGCACCCAGCTGTCGAGAAAGCTGATCGTCTCGGTCACATGCACCCATGCCAGCAGGGCCGGATCGCTGACGCGATAGGTCTTGCCGTCGGGCAGGGTTCCGCCGAGCTTGTCGTGGATCTTGCGTACCCGGTCGATCGCAGCACGTCCTTTGGAGGCGTGGTCATAGGTGGTCACGGCGATGAATTTGGCCGTGCGCCTCAGGCGTCCGTGCATGTCGGCGCGGAAGTCGGAGTGGTCCCAGACGCCGGCCAGCACCGCCGGATGCAACATCTGCAGCAACAGGCCCGAGACGCCGCCGATCATCATAGTGACGATGTCGCCGTTGACCCGCCACGCCACCGAGTCCGTCGCGAACAGGGCGTCAGCCCGCCGTAAAGCCGGCCGTTCGCCACGCTCATAGTCGTTGAACAGCTCGTTGATCCGACGCCGGATGGCGATCTTTACGGATTCAGACGGAGAGGGCATCGGGGCTGGTTAACCTCCGCAGACCCGTTTGGATAGACCGCTTTTCAGCTATTGCGGACGAGAGCCGCCGACGGTTGCTGGCCGGATTCGGGCAAGATAATCCTCACCCGACTCTACCGCGTTCTGAAACGCGCTGCATGATGCATCGGGCGTCATCGCCGGCGCGACCGTCCGCCCAAGGGCTTCGGGCGCGGCCTTGTGCAGCCGAACGTCGGCGAAAAGCCAGTCGCCCTTCAGCCCATAGCCGTCCTTGCCGAACTTCCGAACCATCTGGTGCATGGCCAGGCGGACCATCGGATCGACGTCGTAGTCCACCAGTGCCTCATAGAAGATGTAGTCGGCCTGGCGGCGTTCGGCTTCGCTTCCATTGCCACTCGCATAGAGCCAGTCATGAACGATGGCTGCTTGATAACCCGGGGAGTCGGCAGTCTTGATCCAGCGTGCAAGTTTCGGGATCGAAATCAGATCTGTCACGAACGTGCTGGGCACCGTCACGACCAATCCATACTCCCGGCTGCAGTAGTGGAAATCCGTGTTGAGCACATAGACCGGGCGTCCGTCATGGGTGCGACGGAGGTCCTGACGATCCATCAGGGTTGGCTGGGGCGGGTAAGGGCTCTTGTCGCGAGCATTCGCGGAAGCGGCCATCGCAACGACCACCAGAACCAGAAACGCGCGAACGATAGCAATCATCCGCTATATATAACGTCGTTTTGCGATACGGCAAGCCGCCCTCAGGCCGCATCGCGCCAGGCTTTGAGACTCTCAATCGCCCGGATGCTCATCAGCCGCTTTTTGGCGCGGCCGCGTTCCTTGAGCGGGATCTTCACGCCGGCCTCGTCGACTTTCGGCGTTTCCAGCGGGGGGAGGAGGCCATAGTTGATGTTCATCGGCTGGAACTTGGACCCGGTCAGGTGGCCGCCGGTGATGTGTTCGACCAGGGCTCCGATGGCGGTGTGGGCCTCAGGGGCTTCCAGCGGTTGGCCCAACCGCTCCGCCGCCGCCAGGCGACCGGCCAGTAAGCCCGTGGCGGCGCTCTCGACGTAGCCCTCGACGCCCGTGACCTGACCAGCGAAACGCAGGCGCGGCATGGACTTCATGCGCAACTGACGATCCAGCAGGTGCGGGCTGTTGAGATAGGTATTGCGGTGCAGGCCGCCGAGACGGGCGAACTGGGCGTTCTGCAGGCCCGGGATCATGCGGAAGGTCTCAGCCTGCGCGCCGTGCTTCAGCTTGGTCTGGAAGCCGACGATGTTGAACAGGGTGCCGAGCGCATTGTCCTGACGCAGCTGGACGATGGCATAGGCCTTGACCAGCGGGTCGCGCGGATTGGTGAGGCCGACGGGCTTCATCGGGCCGTGGCGCAGGGTCTCGCGACCGCGCTCGGCCATGACCTCTATGGGCAGGCAGCCGTCGAAATAGGGGACGTTCTCCCACTCCTTGAACTCGGCCTTGGGGCCGTCGATCAGGGCGTCGATGAAGGCCTCGTACTCGGCCTTGTTCATCGGGCAGTTGACGTAGGCGGCGGCGTCTCCGCCCGGGCCTTCCTTGTCGTAGCGCGACTGACGCCAGGCGATGTCGAAGTCGATCGACTCGGCGTGGACGATGGGGGCGATGGCGTCGAAGAAGCTCAACGACTCCTCGCCGGTCAGCTTCAGGATGGCCTCGGCGAGAGCGGGCGAGGTGAGGGGGCCGGTGGCGACGATGACGTTGTCCCAGTCTTCGGGCGGCAGTCCGGCGATCTCTTCACGGCAGATGGTGATCAGCGGATGGGCTTCGAGTTTGGCTGTGACCGACTGGGAGAAGCCGTCGCGGTCAACAGCCAGAGCGCCGCCCGCAGGAACCTGATGGTCGTGGGCGCTGGCCATGATGATCGAGCCGAGTTCCCGCATTTCGGCATGCAACAGGCCGACGGCGTTGTGCTCCCAGTCGTCCGAGCGGAACGAGTTGGAGCAAACCAGCTCGGCCAGACCGTCGGTGTGGTGGGCGTCGGTCTTCACGCCGGGCACGCCGCGCATTTCGTGCAGGATGACGGGTACGCCGGCGTTGGCGATCTGCCAGGCGGCCTCGGAGCCGGCGAGGCCTCCGCCGATGACGTGAATGGGTTTGATGTCGGAAGTCGAAGTCATGGCGGGCCTTTTAGTGTGGTCTGCCCGGTTCGTCAGCAAGCGTCTGGCCCACAGGTCCGCTGAGGCGCTAGAGTGACGGCGATACCCGGGGGAGCGAATGGCGGAATCGCCGCTGAACAGCAGTCTATTGAACAAGGCCGGGCGGCTGGACTTGGCCGAAGCCTTGGCCGAGGCCGTGGGGCGCATGGGCGAAATGGCGCGTGGGGCAGGACCGGCTCTGGCGCTGACGACCGCGCTGGCGCTCGGCGTCGTGTTGCTGCGGCTGTCAGGCGCGGTCGAGGCCGTACTGCTCGTGCTGACCCTGATCGCGGGTCTGGCGGCTTTCGGAGCCACGACCCGTATCGGAACGGCCATCGATCTGGAGACGGCGCGGCGTTCGGGCCTGCGCCGTGGCGGGCTGCAGCTCGGCAAGCCGGAAGCGCGGCTGGCGGGGGCGACCCTGCTGTGCGCCTTGTTCATGACCATCATGCTGGCATTGCTGATGCTGGTGGCGCTGGCCCTGTTCGGCGGCGCGGGCCTGAACGCAGAAGCGGTCGAGGCACGCGACTGGGCCGCCGTCGGGCCGACGTGGAAGCTGATGCTGCTGGCTGGTGTCGCCGTGGTCGTGCTGGGTGCGCCGGTGCTGTTCGCCGTGCGGCTGTCGCTCTACGCGCCGGCTACGGTAGGGCGCGGGCAGATGATTTCGCTGACGGCGACGGGGCTGACCAATCGCGCCATCTTGCCGCTGCTTGCAGGACTGATCGCCTGTGCGGTTCCGGGCCTGATCTGGCTGGGGCTGGTGGTGGCCGGCGTTTTGGCCGGCAAGGCGGCGGGTGTCGTCGCGATCCTGATGCTGGTCGCAATCCAGTGGCCGCTGACCAGCGCCTTCCTCGGCGCAGCCTACCGGCGGCTCGAGACGCATCAACTCCTGGGAGTCTGGCAATGACGGGTCTGACAATGACGGCGCGCTTCGCGATCGGCGAGGCGCTGCAGACGCCGTTCCGGCTGCTGCGTCATCAACCGCTGGCCCTGTTCGCGTGGGGAGCGATGCGGGTTGTGCTGACGATCGCGGCCTTTTCGCTCTTGCTTCCGATGTTGGTAGCCTTGCCTTTCGGTCAGGCCACGACCCCGGAAGAGATGGAACAGGTCATTGCCAACTTCCTGCCGATACAGGGCGGTCTCGGGCTGATGAACCTCGTTGGCCTGCTGCTTAGCGTCGTCATCTGGACCGCCGCGATGCGGGCTGCGATGGCGCCGGTCGGTACGAAGGACCGGTTCCTGTTCCTGCGGCTTGGCTTCGACGAGGTTTACGTCGGGGTTGTGATGCTGGTGATCGTGGTCGGCCTCTATTTCGGGACCTTCGTCCTGACGCTGATCGGGGCCGTGCTGTGCGCCATTCTGTGGCAGGTCAGTGAACTGACCGCGGTGCTGGTGACCATCGCCTATGGTCTGGCCGTCTTCGCAGCGGCGTTGTGGGCCGCTGGCCGGGCGACGCTGTTCATCCCCGCCAGTCTCGCCCTGCACACCATCGCGTTCGAGCAGGGTTGGAAGCTGGGCAAGGGGCAGGGCTGGCGTCTCGCGGCGACGGGCGTTCTGGCGTGGCTGATCCTGATGGCTGTGACCTTGGTGATCGGAGCCCTTGTCATCACCGTCTTCTTCATCGCCGCCTTGATGCTTCACGTGTCGCTGCCCAATCCGAACGACATTCATAGCTTTGCCGATCTGACCGAGTTCGGTCGGCCGTTCCTGGTCCCGGCTTTGGTGCTGGCCCTTCCGCTGGCTCTGTTCGACGGCTTTAGCCACGCCATGTTCGGCGCTCCGGTCGCCAGCGCGTGCAAGCAGTTGATGGACGCCGCTGAAATTCCGAACGAGGGCGACGCCGACCCGAAGCCTGCGCTATGAGCGGTCGCTAGAGAGTCGCCCGGGAGTGCAGCGATGAGTTTTTCGGCAACGGAAGCCGCCTTCGAAGGCTTCAGGGTGACACGCCACCATCCGGTCGCGGTCCTCGCCTGGGCCTTGGTGGCCCTGATTTCGCTGTTCGCCATGTATCTGATGGTGGCTCCGATCCTCAGCCCCATCGCAGGCGAGTTTCAGGCGGTAATGGCCTCGGGCGGCAAGCTGCAGCCCTCACTCGCGCTGCAAACCCAGCTCAGCTACGCGGCGCTGGCCACGGTTCCAGTCAGCATGGTGGCGCAGGCGATCCTGATGCCCGCCGTCTATCGGGCCATGACCAACACCGGTCGTGACAGGTTCGGCTTTCTCCGACTGGGGCGAGAAGAGCTTCGCACGCTCGGCGCCCTGGCGATCGTCACCATCGTGTCCCTGATCGTGAACCAGGCCGGTGAGTCGCTGGCAGCGCTGGCCCTCGCATCGGGCATCGGCGCTGTAGCCCTGCTGATCCAGGTCGCGGCGATGATCGCGGGCATCTATCTCTCGGTCCGGCTGGTGTTCGTGGTTCCGGCGGCCTTCGCGGAGGGCCGCATCGACCTCAAGGCCGGGTGGCAAGCCACCGCAGGTCTGTTCTGGTCGTTGCTGGGCATGGCGATCATCGCCGGCTTCATGGCCTGTATCGTCATGTTGCTACTGGGAATCGTCGCCCTGCCGATCTCCGTCGGCGTCGTGAGCGGCGGCGGCGCGACACCCGCCAGTCTTGTCGCGCTCGGCGGCCTGATGCTGCTGATGGCGCTGGCGGTCGCGCTGTCCATGACCGTCCTCGCCGCGCCGTTCATGACAGCCTATCGCGCGGCTAAGGGCCTTACCCACATCTAGGTCGTGCTTTCACAGCAAATGAAAAGGGCCGGTCGCAGACGCGACCGGCCCTTTTGTTGTCCAGCCTCAAGTCGCCGGGCGGTGTCAGGCTCTTAGAACGGGCTGAAACGCTCGACCAGAGACTGGGCAGCCGGGGTGGCCTGGACGCGGCTGATGTCGCCACGACCGCCGTAACTGATGCGGGCTTCGGCGATCTGCGTGTGGTTGATGGTGTTGCCCGAGGAAATATCTTCCGGGCGCACGATACCGGCGACGGTCAGTTCGCGGACTTCGCGGTTGGTGCGCACTTCTTGCCGACCCTGGATCACGAGGTTGCCGTTCGAAAGTACGTCAGTGACGACGGCGGCGATGGTCAGGTCGACTTTTTCCGAGCGGCTGACGGCGCCGGAGCCCGTCGCGTTGCTTTGACCCGACAGGCCAACCATGTTCGAGGGATCGAAACCGCCCGGGAAGGCGCGCCCCAGGCTGTTTTCCAAACCAAAGAAGTTGGTCACCCCACCCGAGGCGTCGTTGGTGCGGGCGCGAGTGGTCGAGTTGGACGTCTGCGCCTTGTCATCGATCGAGATCGATACGGTCAGGATGTCGCCGACCCGGCGCGCGCGCTGATCGCCGAAGAAGGTGCGGGCGCCGGTGCGCCACAGGCTGTTGGCGCTGGCGGCCATCGCGCCGTTCTGACGGGCGCGTGTGGCGGCCTGTTCCTCTGGCGACGGCAGGTAGGCCTGGCTGGTCGGCACGAGAGCGGCGGGATAGCCGATGGGCGCGAGTTCAGGACCGCGAATGGCCTCGACGGCGGTAGAGCAGGCGCCCAGCGACAGGGCTGCGGTGGCGATAGAGAGGATGAGCAGTTTACGCATGGCGTGGATTTCCCTAGCGGGCGGCGAATTGTTGGGGATTTGAACGGGCGGACTGCGCAGCCGGGCCGACAACGGCCTTGCCGGGACCGGTCGCGACCGCGTCGATGGTGCGGTTCGAAGTGGTGTTGAGCACCGACACGGCCTCGCCGATGGAGGCGTTGCGGGTGGCCCGCCCGGTGATGGTCAGCTTCACGCCGCCGACGAGATAGGCGACCTCGACCAGATCGTTACGGGCGATGACCTGAGGCGAGGCCAGGTCGCGAGACGAGACAGGCGCTCCGGCGCGCAAGGCGCGCCTGGCGCTGAGGCCGATGACCTGATCGGCGTCCTGAGGCGAGCCGCCGGGAGCCATGTGAGCCTGAACGGTCGTCCAGATGACGTCTTCGGGCTGGATCACGTCGCCGGTGCTCAGGTTGCGAGCATAGGTGAGGACATCGGAGGTTGCGCCCGGACGGGCCGCAGATGCTGAGCTGACGGTCGGGTTCGCGCGGGTCGTAGCAGGACGGGAAGGGGCCGCGACCGTGGAGACAGGCGTGAGGACAGCGGCTGGAGCAGCTGGCGAGGCGGATCCTTCACGCACCACAACGCGGCTGAGGCCGCGAGGGTTGGCCCACTGCAGACCCGAGCGCAGCGCCAGACCCTGAAGCTGGCCCGCCTCAAACACGACCGACGGGCCGGTGCGCGTGCCGATGACGACGTTAGCCGCTGAGCCTGCGCCGTCGAAGATGTCGCCGAACGTGACCCGGCCATCCTCGTCGACCGGCTGTGGCCGTAGGGTGACTGGGCCAGCCAACGCGGGAGCGGCGATAAGAGCGAGGCAGAATGCGATCGCGATGCGCATGATCTAGCTCTTCACCTGGGCGGTCACAGACATCATGTCGTCGGCGGTGGAGATGACCTTGGAGTTCATTTCGTAGGCCCGCTGGGCGATGATCAGCGAGCTGATTTCGCTGACAGCGTCGACGTTGGAGGACTCGGTATAGCCCTGCAGAAGTTGCCCGAAGCCCGGTTCGCCGGGGGCGGCGACCGTCGCAGGCCCCGAGGCGGCCGTTTCCATCAGCAGGTTGTCACCGACGGCTTCCAGACCCGCTTCGTTGAAGAAGTTGGCGAGCTCGAGCTGGCCCACGATCTGCGGGTCGGTCTGCCCGTCGATAATCGCCGAGACCTGGCCGGTCTTGGAGATCGAGACGTCGGTGGTGTTCTGTGGGATGGTGATGGCCGGCTCGACAGCATAGCCGTCCTCAGTGACCAGATTGCCTTCGGGGCTGAGGGAGAAGTTGCCGGCCCGCGTGTAGCCGATTTCGCCCGAGGGCAGGGTAATCTGGAAATAGCCCTTGCCGTCGACGGCGACGTCATAGGTGTTGCCGGTGTTGCTGGGCGTGCCCTGTTCGGTGATCCGGTAGACGCTGCCCGCCTTGACGCCGAGGCCGACCTGGATGCCGGTCGGAACGACGGTGCCTGCGCTGGACGACTGCGCGCCCATCCGCTCGACGTTCTGGTACATCAGGTCCTGGAACTCGGCCCGTTGGCGCTTGTAGCCAATGGTGTTCATGTTCGCGATGTTGTTGGAGATGACCTCCACGTTCAGTTGCTGGGCGGCCATGCCCGAGGCTGCGGTTCTTAGAGCGCGCATCTAACGGCCCTCCTAGTTCGGCCGGCCAAGACGCTCGACGGCGCGCTTGGACAGGTCATTGAGGTTTTCGATCATGCGGGTGGCGCGTTCGTAGGCGCGGCTGATCTCGATCATGCTGGTGATCTCGATCAGGGGATTGACGTTGGAGGCTTCGAGCGAGCCTTGGCTGATCTTGGCGCCCGTAGCGTCGATCGGCGTCGAGTTGGAGCGGTTGCGGTAGAGGCCGTCACCTTCCTTGGACAGCGCGCCGAGGGTCTCGAACCGGGCCAGCGTCAGCTTGCCGACAAGCGCTCCGTTCTGGCTGATCGTGCCGTCCTCGCCGATGACGGCAGCGCCAAGAGCGGGATCGAGGATAATGTCGCCGCCGTCGCCCTGAACCGCCAGCCCGGCCTTGGTGACCAGCTTGCCGGTCGGATCCAGCGTGAAGGCCCCGTCGCGGGTGTAGGCGTCGGTGGTCCCGTCGTTGACAGTGAAGAAGGCGCCTTCGCCCTCGATACCGAAATCGAGGCTGCGACCGGTCTGCTGCAGGGCGCCTTGACCGAAGTCGCGACCAACGCCGTTGTCCAGCACGAAGCTGGCGCCGGGCTTGATCGAGTCGTTGCGAGCGCGGGCGCCGACCTCCGTGCCAACGAGAAGTTGCTCGACCTTGAAGCCGGTCGTGTTGGCGTTGGCGATGTTGTTGGCCACGATGTCGAGCTCGCGGCGCAGCGTCATCTGGCGTGACAGTCCGATATAGGCGGCGTTTTCCACGGTAAGCGAGCTCCTTCGCAAAGGGACCACGCAACGACCGTGCCAACAGGGTTAATTCAGGCCGGGCGGGGCTTTGGGCGCGAGAGGCCCCAGGCCACCCGGCAAGATTTGCCGGATTTCAATCTCGCGTTAACCAAACCGGCCGCATCTGGAGTCTGGAATCATCCGGGACCTCCGACGGCATGTTGAAGCTTGGCAAGAAGAAGGGCGGCGCGAAGGACGCTGCGACCGACCTCGCCGTCGCTCATGGCCTTGAGGTCGACGGCGAGGCTCCCCCCAAGAAGAAGCTGCCGATGCTGTTGATCATCATCGGCGCAGTCGTTTTGCTGGTGCTGGTCGGGGGCGGCGTGGCCTTCTTCCTGATGCAGCCCAAGCCGGCCGCCGCCGAAGGCGAGCACGGCGAGGAGAAGGCCGCCGAACACGGCAAGAAGGAAGAGAAGAAGGGCGGTCACGGCGAGAAGAAGGAAGGCGAGAAGGGCGCGGAAGGCGAAGATGCCACCGCCGGGGTCATCACCGAGGGACCTGACGGAGTCATCTTCTACACTCTCCCAGACATGGTGGTGAACATCCAGTCGCCCGACGGCAAGCCGACCTTCCTCCAGCTCAAGCTGACGCTGGAGATGCACGACGCGGAATTGGCTGCGACATTGCAGGAAGAAGCCCCGCGGATGCAGGACATGTTCCAGGGCTTCCTGCGCGAACTGCGCCCCGAAGACCTGGCCGGATCAGCGGGCAGCTATCAGCTGCGCACCGAGATCCTGCGCCGCGTCAACCTTATCGCCGCTCCGGGCAAGGTCGATGCGGTCCTGATCGAGAAGATGCTGGTGCAGTAATGAGCGACACCGGCTTCGCAGAACCTGAAAACGACGAGTTCCCGAGCGCGGCGTCCGAACGCGTTCTGAATCAGGACGAGATCGACAGCCTGTTGGGCTTCGACCTCGGCGACGACGACGGTTCCGAGCGGACCGGCATCCGCGCCATCATCAACTCGGCGCTGGTGTCCTACGAGCGCCTGCCGATGCTCGAGATCGTCTTCGACCGGCTTGTGCGGCTGATGACGACCAGCTTGCGGAATTTCACCTCGGACAACGTCGAGGTCTCGCTCGACAACATCTCGTCGATCCGGTTCGGCGACTACCTGAACTCGATTCCCCTGCCGGCGATCCTCGGCGTGTTCCGGGCCGAGGAGCTCGACAATTACGGCCTGCTGACCGTCGATTCCAATCTGATCTATTCGATCGTCGACGTGCTGCTGGGCGGGCGTCGCGGCACCGCCGCCCTGCGCATCGAGGGTCGCCCCTACACGACGATCGAACGGGTTCTGGTCCAGCGCATGGTCGAGGTCATTCTCGCCGACGCCCGGGCCGCGTTCGAGCCTCTTACGCCGATCCATTTCAACC
>DASVTM010000452.1:0-3262 GCA_036387575.1 Brevundimonas sp. | reverse complement strand
CGGTTCGCGGCCAAGGAGGCCTGCGCCAAGGCGCTCGGCACTGGCATGCGGCGGGACGTCTACTGGAAGGACATGGGTGTAGTGAACAAGCGTAGTGGTCAGCCGACGTTGGCGCTGACTGGCCACGCCGCCGAGCATCTGGCCCGACTGACGCCGCCCGGCCATGCGCCGCACATTCATCTGACGCTGAGTGACGAACACCCGTACGCACTCGCCTTCGTGGTGATCGAGGCCTTGCCGCTGTCGTAATCAGGCTATAGGTGCGCCCCTTAGACAACCGCGCAAAGCGGTCGGGGACGCAGGCCTTCTCAACGATGAGCGACGAACACAAACCGCACCAGCCGGAAGCGACGTCTGGCGAGCCGGTAGAGGCCCATCCGCACGCGGCGACCAGCGCCGACAAGCGCCCGGTCTGGAGCGACCAGGGTGATGCGCCGTTCGATGACGACGTGACCTCCGGCAAGACGGAAAAAACCCCCAAGGCGGCTCGCGTCGAAGAGGTCGAGGAACGCTCGGCCGGCAGCGAAGGCCTCGAGATCGTCAAGACGGTCGTGTTCGCCCTGCTGATCGCCTTCGTGCTGCGGGTCCTGCTGTTCCAGCCCTTCACCATCCCGTCGGCCTCGATGGAGCCCAACCTGTATGAAGGCGACTACATCGTCGTCTCGAAATGGTCGTACGGCTATTCCAAGTATTCCAGCGGCCTGCCGATCAACCTGCCGATCGGCGATGGTCGCGTGTTCGGTCGCATGCCGAACCGTGGCGATATCGTCGTGTTCAAGCTGCCGCGTGACAACAAGACTGACTACATCAAGCGCGTGATCGGCCTGCCCGGCGACAAGATCCAGATGATCGCCAACAAGCTCTACATCAACGGCGCACCGGTTCAGGACGCCGTTGTCAGCGAGACCGAGGTCGCCGACGCCTGGGGCGCTCGCGCCGCCACCGAGGCCCGTGAAACCCTGCCCAACGGCAAGAGCTTCATGACCCAGGACTTCGGTCCCGGTAACGATCTCGACGACACCCCGGTCTACGAAGTGCCGACAGGCTACTACTTCATGATGGGCGACAACCGCGACAACTCGATCGACAGCCGCGTCGAGCAGTCCGCAGGCGTGGGCTTCGTCCCGGCCGAGAACCTCGTCGGCAAGGCGCAGATCATCATGTTCTCGTGGTCGCCGGGCGCAAGCCTGTGGAACCCGATCAGCTGGTTCTCGAAGATCCGTCCCAGCCGCTTCTTCAACTTGCTTCACTGATGGCGAATTCAAGGACAGAGGCGGTGGCCGAACTGGTCCGCCGGCTCGGTCACGAGTTCAGGGACCCGCGTCTGCTTGACCGCGCCCTGACCCACGCCAGCGTCGGCGAGGGCGTCGCCCCGCAGACGTCCAAAGCCCCACGCGACAACGAGCGGATGGAGTTTCTGGGCGACCGGATCCTCGGCCTGCTGGTCGCCGACCGCCTGCACACCGACTTCCCCGAAGCCGACGAAGGCCAACTGTCCTCGCGCCTGCATACGCTGGTCGACAAGCACGCCTGCGGTCGCGTCGGTGCGGCTCTCGGCATCGGCGACGCCGTGCGCCTGTCGCCGGGCGAGACCAAGTCGGGCGGCCGTCGCAAGGAAGGCGTCATCGCCGACGCCGTCGAAGCGGTGCTGGCGGCGGTCTATCTCGACGGCGGCCTCGACGCTGCGCGCAAGGTGTTCGAGAGCGCCTGGGCTGAGGAACTGGCCCGTCCGTCCGAACGCTCACTGAACAATCCCAAGTCCGTTCTGCAGGAATGGGCCCAGGCGCAGGGTCTTCCTCTGCCCACCTACACCATCACCGGCCGCACCGGCTCGGACCACGCCCCGACCTTCACCATCCAGGTGTTGGTCGACGGCATCGAACCCCTGACCGCTCCCGGACGTTCGCGTCAGGATGCGGAGAAGGCCGCCGCGACGGCCATGTTGCAACGAGAAGGCGTCATTTGACCGATACTGAGATCCCGAACCCGAACGCCAAAGCCGGCTTCGCCGCCATCATCGGCGCGCCCAATGCCGGCAAGTCGACGCTGGTCAACCGGCTGACAGGGTCCAAGGTTTCGATCGTCACCCAGAAGGTGCAGACGACGCGCTTCCCCGTGCGCGGCATCGCCATCACCGGCGACGCCCAGATCGTTCTGGTCGACACCCCCGGCATCTTCACCCCGCGCCGCCGTCTGGACCGCGCCATGGTCGCCTCGGCCTGGGGCGGAGCGTCGGACGCCGACGTCGTCGTCCATCTGATCGACGCAGCCTCGCACATCGCCTCGCAGGGCAAGGAAGGCACGGGCGCCGACCGCAAGTCCGCCGAGGACACCGAGACCATCATCGCCAACCTGACGGCCAGCGGCACGAAGGTCATTCTGGCGCTGAACAAGATCGACGGCATGCGCCGCGACACCCTGTTGGCCCTGTCGCACAGCCTGTTCGAGACCGGCGTCTATTCCGAGGTCTATATGATCTCGGCAGCGACCGGCGACGGCGTCGAGGACCTGAAGACCCGTCTGGGCATGTCCATGCCGGCCGGTCACTGGCTCTATCCCGAGGATCAGAGCGCTGATGTGCCGATCCGCGTTCTGGCCGCCGAGATCACGCGCGAGAAGCTCTACCTGCGCGTCCACGAGGAACTGCCCTATTCGGCAGCCGTCGAAACCACGGCTTTCGACGAGAAGGCCGACGGTTCGGCCCGCATCGAACAGACCATCTATGTCGAGCGCGAGAGCCAGCGCCCGATCATTCTCGGCAAGGGCGGCCAGACCCTTAAATGGATCGGCCAGAAGTCGCGTGAGGAACTGACCGTCCTTCTGGACCGCCCTGTCCATCTTTTCGTCACGGTCAAAGTCGATCCCAAATGGCAGGATAGCCGGGCCCTCTACGCCCAGTTCGGTCTGGATTACGACGTCTGATCCGACGTCCGGCTACAGTAGGTTAGCGTTTCGTTGTTCATCGTTCCCAAGACCGCCGGAGGTCCGCCCCGGCTGCTGATCGGCATCCTCGCCGCTCTGGTTCTGGCCCTTCTGGTGGTCGGCGGCGTCTTGCTGGCGAGAGGCCACGGCAAGCCTGACGCCGTCCACCAGACGGTCGCCCAACTGCCGCTGCGCCCGCCCGTCGTGGTGGTCGAGAACCTGCCGAAGCTGAAGGCCGCGCTCGACGCTCAGCCTCGGTTCATGGGCGCGGTTCTGGTGGCCCGGGGCGACAACGTGCTGTTCCGCCAGACCTACGGTCCGGCCAATGTGGAGAAGGGCC
>DASVTM010000451.1:0-1905 GCA_036387575.1 Brevundimonas sp. | reverse complement strand
CCTGACGGAGGGGATATCTGGGATCTGAGCCATCGGTCCCAGGTCGTGGATGAGGTGGGCCGAAAGGTGCTGGACGACTGTGACCGGGACCCCGCCTGTCGTGAACGAACAGGCGGCTCGGCTGCCGACGGGCTTCGACGGATCGTGGATGACCCTGAACGCGCAAAATTGTTCCCGGGCGGCAAACCCAAGGCCTTCCTCGGATCCTTGCTCGACAGCCCCGATGCGCGCGCGCTGATCCCGGATATCATCGCAGACGTCCTCGCGGGACGGAGCGCCGCGATAGACCGGGCCGCGGCCCGCATGGAAGCGTTCGCCGCACCCTTCGCGGCGCCGGAAGCGGCCTCCTCCATTCCCTTGGTCGCCCTGATCTCCGCCTCTGAGAACAATGCCCGCCTCGACCTGACTGGTAAGGATATTGCCGCCGAAGCCGAGGTATTGCTCTTTACGAGCAGCCTGCCGGCACAGTTGTCGGGCGGTGGCGATATAACTTACCCCAGAGACGTCGCGTTTGGCGCCGATCCGGCGCGTTTGCCGGCGGTTCTGGTTCTTCAGGGCGACATGGATCCCAAGACGCCGCACGCGGGGGCCGTCGTCCACGCTGACCAACTGGCCAAGGTCGGGAAGGTCCGGTTCGTGACCGTCGAGGGCGCGCCTCACTACATAATGCTGACCGACCCGGATCGGGCGGAGAGCGCCATCGCGAGCTTCCTGTCCGAGAACTCACCGGCACGGACCGGATACGCGACGGCGCACTGAGCGTCATGCCGCCGCGCCGACAGCCATCGGGGTGCGAACGGCACGGCCCCTGAAATCGCCTGCCCATCGTGGAGCCCGCTGTCTTGGCGGCCGTGAATAGCTTGGCTAAGGGTACAGGATGAGCTGCGCCCTTTCGGGCGTGCGGGTATTCATCATTGGCACATGATCTTCGACAGGCGTTTCGCCGGCCCGGCCTGCCCGGTTACGGCGTCGCCATCGGCGCGTGGGCGATCGCGTTTGCGATCCGCTTCCTGCTGTCGCACTGGTTTCCGCCGGGCTTTCCGTATCTGACGTTCTTTCCCGCAGTCGTGGTCGTCGCCTATTTCGCCGGATTGCGTCCGGCCGTGCTGACCGCAGTGCTGTCGGGTCTGACGGCGTGGTGGTTCTGGATAGGCCCCGCAGGCTTTGACGTAAGCTCGGCCACGGCCGTCGCCCTGATTTTTTATGTGGCTGTGGTAGCGGTCGATATCTTCTTTATTGTCGGCATGGACTCCGCGACCCGCAAACTGGCTCTCGAAGTGGAGCGTAACGCCGCCCTCGCCCGCGGTCGTGATCTGCTGCTCAAGGAAGTCCAGCACCGGGTGTCGAACAACATCCAGGTCGTCAGCGCCCTGCTTCGGATGGAAGCCTCGGCTACGGCGGACCCTGGTGCGCGGCGCGCCCTGACAGAAGCTTCGGCGCGCACGGCCATGATCGCGCGGATCCAGCATGGCTTGTCAGATGTCGACGGACGCGCGACGCCGTTCGAGGCCGTGGCCCGCCCCATGGTCGACGATGCCCTGGCGGCAAGCGGGCGCAACGATGTCGCCATCGAGATTGAGCCATCCCTCATCGCCTTGAGCGCCGAGGAGGCCACGCCGGTAATGCTCACCATGCTGGAATGCGTCAACAATGCGCTGGAACATGGAGTGGCGAACCGTGCAGGACGCATCACGATCACCTTGCGCGAAGAAGACGGCGAGCGGCGACTGGAGGTCCATGACGACGGCGCCGGCCTTTCGGAAGGCTTCGACCTGTCGACGACCAAAAGCCTGGGCCTTCGCATTATTTCCGGCCTGGCCAAACAGCTAGGCGGTGTCTTCACCCTCGAAAATGCGCATCCCGGAGCCTTGTCCCGCCTCACTTACCAGAGCCGCGCGACAGAGG